>JAFAPL010000894.1 GCA_019247135.1 Chloroflexota bacterium
AGCGATTGCGCTGGCCGTGCTGGGCTTCAATCTATTGGGCGATGGACTGCGCGATGCTCTGGATCCACGACTGCGGTACTGAGTCTCGCATTCACTTTGCATGGTCCCCGGGAACTCTCACAACCCGCAAAGTGTTGTCAAATCGTAGGCCGGTCGCAGTCGAGTTAGCATCAGAATATCTGTCAACTCCCGCAGCCCCACATTATCAGGTAAGCCGAGCGTGGTTACGAACACGTGATGCGGGGTGTGGGCGATTGGGCCGCGCTCGAGCAGCGCGGCGATGGCGCTGTCGCTGGCCACCCAGCGAATTGCTCGATGCCCGAGCGAGGGACGGGCTGACCCGAGCGAGGGACGAGCCACCGAGCCCATAGGACTGGCGGCGTGCCAGACGCCATCCACCGTTGGGGTTATATCGCGAAAACGAGACACGGGTACACCTCGGGTTTGTCGCGGGCTCGGCGGGTTCACCAGATGCAGGTCGCGCGATGGATATGCAAATGCTGTGGTGCCGCATCGGTCGGCGGAAACACGGTGTAAGGCAACCATGGACGTTGTTGCGGCGAGCCGCGGTGATCGGCACGCTTGGCGACCCACTCTGGTCCCAGCTGTTGCATCGTAGAGCCACGTACGCGGTGTTTAGGCAAGTCACCAGAGTGCTGCCCAGGAGCAACCTGCCGAGACATGGAGGGAGTACAGTCGACGAGCGTGATCGGGTTCAGTGAGCACTTGATCGACGTCGGCGCCGCGAAACTCGAGGTTTATCGAGGCGGTGAAGGCAGCATCGTGGTGTGCGGCTCACAGCCACACACGCCGCGCCCGGAGAGCGTCCAGTGGTACGCCGAGCATGCGCAGGTGGTTTACGTCATGCCACGCGGCCACGGCCGGTCGTCTCCTGTACGGGATCGCGCCGACATGCAGCTTCACACGATCGTTGCTGATCTGGAAGCCGTGCGGCGACAGTTGGACATCGACCGCTGGGTCCTTGAGGGCTACTCCGGAGGATCGCAGCTCGCTCTGACATACGCCCTTCGCTATCCGAACGCGCTCGCAGGCCTGATCGTCGGCTTCAGCGTCGCGAACATCGCCGGCGTGCTCGATGACCCGCGCACCGTGATCAGCCCGGCACACCCGACGCACCAGGCCGACCTGCAGATGGCAGGTCTGGACCGGCATAGTGCCGTCGGGTCGGAAGAGCCACGCTGGCTGCAGCCGCGGCCCGAGCTCTGGGTGCTGGTGCAAGGCAAGCGGCCGCTCATCGTATCGCCAGCCGCGGATCCAAACCCGCACCTGAAGGTACACCTCGAGGAAATCGTGCACTTTGACGTGAGCCCGCGGTTGCACGAGATCCGCGTGCCGACACTTGTGGTGTGCGGACGCCAGGATCCTGTGGTTCCGGTGGACATGGCCGTGGCCATGCAGCGAGCCATCCCGGACGCGGAGTTACTCGTGCTGGAACACACTGCGCATGAGACGCCGCTCGAGAGCGCCGATGGGGAGGTCTTTCGCCGCACGGTCACACGGTTCCTTACCAGGCTTCAATCCGCCGACTTGACGAGCCGAGCGCGCGACGAGAGACCGACTGGTTAGTGGCCGGCCCACTGGAAGCCACGGTGGTTGTGGTGACCGGTGCGGCTCGAGGAATCGAGCGGGCCCACCGGGGTGGCGCTTGTGCTCCACCCGGCGCCGGGGTCGAGATTGTGGGATTCGCCAAACAGTGCTGAGCAGACGACGCGTAGGAAAGTCGTGGAGACCGGCACGACCCGTGAGAGGTACGCATGGCGACCCTTTGATCTGCTCATCGTCGATGAAGTGCACCACGTCGCGCCAAAGCGCCGAATGCGCGCTATGCCGTGGATAGCCAGCAGACGGGCCATCCGCCGGCTCGCGCAGGATTTCGAGCATCGCCTGTTCCTGTCCGCAACGCCGCACAACGGCTACCGCGAGTCATGGACGGCGCTCCTGGCGATGCTCGATCCCCTCCGTTTCGCGCGTGGTGTGGAACCCGACCGGCAGGCGATCGGTCAAGTGATGGTGCGGCGAATGAAGGACAACGTTCGCAACCCGGATGGTTCGGCCAGATTCCCGCAGCGCGTTGTTAAGGCCATCCAGGTTGAGTACTCCGAGAGCAACCGGGAGGCCCACCGACTGCTGCAAACCCTCACTGACACCAGACGTCAGCGGGTAGCTCAGGACAAGCGCCGGCGCGCGGCGGTGGACATTGCGAGGCCGCTGCCGAACAAGCGTCTGTTCTCCTCGTCGCTTGCCTTCGCCAAGACCATCGACCACTACGCGACCACTCTGCGCAGCCGCAGCCGCGCAGAGCAGGCGCCAGCCCCGGTCCAGGCGCCGGCGTGGCTCGAGCGTCTGGAACTCGCAGGCGAGGACGAGGCTGACGACACGGCCAAAAACGAAGCTGAGCACACCAGTTGACGGGATTTAGCGAGCATGAGGTCACGCTGACCGAAAGTGAGGACCGGCTCCTGGGCCAGCTGCTCACCTGGGCGAAGCGCTACGGCG
>JAFAPL010000964.1 GCA_019247135.1 Chloroflexota bacterium
GCGGGCGCAGGAACCGCGCGAGCAGTCCGTAGCCGACGACGAGTACGCCACCGGTGAGCGCGGCAAGACCAGCCAACACAGCGTCGAGCAGGGCACTCAGCATCAGGCGGCGCCGATCTGCTGATCGAGCCACGCCGTCCAGGCGCCGGCGGACTCACGCGCGATGCGCTCGGCCCGTGCGCTCAGGTCCAGTTGATCCTGCGGGTTGTTGGAATTGGCACGCCGACAGTACACCCGCAGCTGGAACGCAACCGTCCCGCGATGCCCCGCGATGGTCGCGATCTGCCCGCCGTCCTTCGGCGCGGCCAGCCAGACTCCGTCGCGGTCATCCGGTCCAGACAGGCGAACCTGGAACAGGCCTTCATCCGGATCGCGGAAGTCCAGTCCGAGCGTGCTCGAGATCAACTGCTGCCATGCCTCGGCGCGGACGCTGCGGTTGAACACGATTGCATCCAATCGGACCTGCGCGGGCACCGGATCTGAAGGGTTCACGTCTGGCGTGCCGACCTGAATACGCGCGGCGTCCCGCACGCCACCCATCGTGCGCTGGATGGAGCCGGGTGGCCCGAAGATAGGCAGGAGTGGGCGTGCGTCGTCGCGTATGACGAGCATGGGTTGCAAAGCGGGCAGGGCGCGCACCAGATCGATCGCTGGCGGGACACCCGCGGATTCGACCAGCGGGGGTCGGGACTCGAGCCAGTCCATCACCGGCAACGTCTGGTATTGCGTGGTGTAGACCTCGGTCGCGCGAACGGTCAGGGCGCCAAGGACGATGCCGGCGAACGCCAACAGGTGAAATCCACGGAGGCGTGCGGTGCTCAGACCCGACACAGTGTCCGCCCGTCGAGGATGAGAAAACCGCGGAGGCGTGCGGTGCTCAGACCCGACACAGTGTCCCCCGTCGAGGATGAGTGAGAAAACCCCGCAAGCGCATGGTCTTCAGGCGGATGCGCGTTCCAGTCGCATCAGCAACAGCCATCCAAGCAGCAACCCGAGCCCGGGAAACCCGAAGAACTCGTACGCGCCGATGGCGGAGCCGATCTGATCCACGAACAGCACGTTCTGTGTGTTCTGGGTGATGTGGAGCAACCAGCCGATCGGGATGATGCGCGCGGCGAGATTCATCGGCACGAACACGCCAATCAGGAACGCAGCCACGAGTCCGAGCGCTGATTCGGAGAGCGACCACCGCCGCGGCAGGCCTTTACTCCACAAGTACAGCCACACGGCCAGTACGGGCAGCGTCATGACCAGGTAATCCTGCGCGGTGTGAGGCGAGATGAGCAGCATCGTGATGATCGCGAGTGCGAACTCGATCGATCGCCGCTCGATGGATTGAATGTGCCGCGCGCGCCAGGCGGCCCAGAGCAGATAGGCAACCAGTGCGGCGCTGATCGCATACGCCAGGCCGCTGAGGGCCGGGTACCAGCTCCAGTCGAGCACGTACTCGCTGCTGTCGCCTTGCAGTCGGAATGCGTCGGCCAGCTTGAACACCAGGCCGCGCACGGAGTTGTTCTCGAAATGCATCGACCAGCGGGCCACGGTATCGCCGCCCATCGACAGCATCGCCAGCGGATAGCCGAAACCCATCAGCGAGCCGTACAGCAACTGGCCGACTGCCAGCAGCGCAAAGATGGTTGCGAATCCGATCAGCGCCGCACGCCAGCTTCGCACCAGCAGGTACACCAGCAACAACGCCGGTAACAATTTCGTGAGGGTCGCGAAGGCCAGAGGAAGACCGCTCCAGCGGCGCTGGGTCGACGTTCCCGTGAACAGAAAAAGAGACAGGCTGACGAAAAACAGCTGCCATGCGTCCACCATGTGCTGCGCCACGACGTACAGCAGGGGCACGGCGCTGGCCCAGACCGCCAGCAGAAGCAGCAATTGTCCACGTGCGTGCACCACGTAGCGCCGCGCCATGAGCGCAAAGGCCACGCTGACGGTTGGCAGGCTCAGCAATGTCGCGTACGTGGTAAGCGCCGCCGCGTTCGCGCCGAAGACTCGAACGACCGGATCGAACACCAGGTAGACGACGACGCCGTACTGTCGCGCGTCGATTTGCTGGATCGGCTGGCCGAGCGTGATCAGCCGAAAGAGTGGATTGAGCTCTTCGTCGAACCAGGCCGGGGTGCCGTAGCTGAGCGCGGTGACGACCAGGCGCCAGACGGCGAGCGCGCACAACAACGAGAGGACGCCGAGAAGCGTCGCCCGCTGCGCCCGCGTAGTGGCGTGCTCGCGCGCAGCACCCCGTGCCTCAGTGGAGGAGACGACCTGCTGCGCCGCCATTGATCGCGCTATTGTGCAACGTGTGCCATGGCGGCGCGGTTACACGCGTTCATGGCGTGATCGAGCGGCAGCTCGAGAGAGTAGCCGCCAGGACTGTTCAGTCCGCCGAGCCGACCGCTTGAATGATGACTTCTCGCGCGGGGCGCGGCCCATCCAGCTCGACGACGAAGATACGCTGCCACGTCCCCAGCAGCAGCTCGCCGTGTTCAACCGGCACGTTCTCGCTGGTGCCGAGCATCAGCTGCAAGCAATGCGCATGCCCATTCGGGCTCTCGTCGTCGTGCATGTGCACGGTGCGCACGCGAAAGTCGTTATGCCGGTAGTGGGCGTGCGCCGGCGCACTGCGCTGGAGGAATTCGCGGAGGTCTTCGAGCAGCAGCGGCTCGTCCTCCTGGATGCACACGGCAGCGGTGGTGTGGCGAGAGAAGATCGTGACGACGCCCTGACGCAGACCGACGTCGCGTACCAGGTCGAGGACCTCGTCAGTTATGTCCAGGAACTGGATTGGCTCGCGGGTCTCGAGCATGAGCCGCCGGAGCTGCACAGCAACAGCCGGCGCGCTCGAAATCTGCATCGGTAACTTCAGTCCTTTCCGAACACACCATACTCCAGACGGCCCAGCGGCTGCCAGAGTGGGCACAACAGTGGTTCGCGCATTCTATCCATTACTCTGGCCCACCCAACAAAGTTTCGCCAATGCGTCCCGTGCATGGGATCGCGGCACGCCTGCCGGTATGCTGTTCAAACAGTGAGCGATCGAGATGAGGTCCAGGTGGCACGTTGGTCGGCCATCAAGGGTCGCGTCGGCATGACCTTGCGCGAGCTGCGCCAGGGCCAGCACGCCGACGCCAGCGCCCCGCGCAGCCAGGCGCGGCTAGCCGGTGAGCTCGAAGAGCTTGGCTATCACGTAACTCAGAGCATGGTCTCACGCTACGAGCAGGGCTTGTTGGACGCGCCGCTCACGCTCGAGCGTCTGGTCGGCTGGGCCCTGTGCTGTGAAGCCTTGGGTTCAGTTGTATTTAAAGAGTTGTTGGCGCTGGCCGGCTACTACCTGCCGTGG
This sequence comes from Chloroflexota bacterium, assembly GCA_019247135.1. The sequence continues at coordinate 3,347 of JAFAPL010000964.1, forward strand.
AGTAATGCCGACCTGCGTGCCTTCGACGATCTACTGCGCAGCTATCGCCGCTTGAGCCTGACCGACCAGGTCGTCCTGCGCGGGCGGTTGCTGTGGCACATCTTGGGCATTTAATCGAGTCGAGCAGGAACCCTGATGGCTAGCCTTGTCCCGCACGCTGAGACGACCGCCACCAGCCTGGCGCGTGTGCTTCGGCTGCACGCGTTTGGTCGCGATGGTGCTTCGGCGGCGCGCCGCATCCTGGAAGAGCTGGGCGTTCGCTGTGACGAGAGCGCCGTTCTGCAGGATCTGAAGGGGTTTCTTCTGTCCAGTCCGCGCGGCACGGAGATCGTGGTGCGTCGCGACCTCACGGACCAGGAGCGGCTCGAGGTGTACGCCCATCTGGTCGCGCACGCGCTGCTTGGTCCCGACGATCCGCAGCTGGCGCTCGCGGCGCGTTTCGAGTACGTACCGGGTCGGGCGCCTGAGGAGCGGTCGGCGAACGAGCTTCGCGAAGAGCTCCTGGCCGACGCGGTGGCGCGAGCCATTCTGGCTGGCCGGCTGGAGGCGGCGCCCAAGCTGATTTATTGTCGCGATCTGGGACAGGGACGCGGGCCGTTCTCACGCGCCGTGTTGCGGGGCCTGCATCTCGGGAGCCTGGCGCTGTACCGCCGCTCGCGCAGTTATCAACGTTTGCGGTCGCTGCCCGTGGTGACAGCGCTCACCGAACGCGTACACGCATTTCTGGGCAGCGCAGCCTGACCGCGTGAAGCGAACCGTCCCGGCGAGCGCCGAGATGCGCGAATATTTCGGGTTTTCGGACATGGCGCACCCGGACGACGCACAAGCATGGTTCCAAGATCTGTGGAGCCGCTATGGGTTCGACCCATTAGCAGTTCAGTACTTCCGAGGCCTGCGCCTGGAGATCGGATCGCTCGACGAGCCGCTCGGCGGCGGCTACTGGTTCGGCGATCGCAACCTGGTGATGCTGCGCGGCGCGCAGGACGAGGCCGCCGTCCACGAGCTGGCGCATTCATGGTGGGAGCACCGTCGCGGTGGCGAGCGCGACGCGCTGATGCACGTCTTGCGCGACCTCGGCGCCAACCCACCCAGGCACTACCCACGCATCGGCGAGCTCGCCCGCGTCTACTGCGAGGGCATCAAGAGCCAGCCCGATCCGAACTCACCCACGGGCTACTGGCGCGGCATGCTGGCCGAAGACAACGACCACGAAACCTTCGCCGGCTTCTGCAGCGGCGTCATGGCCGATGCGAGTCTGATGCCGCCAGAGCTGCGCGCGTACTACCGCGGGTTTCTCAAGGGAGCGTAGCCGCGGGCTGCGCCAGCCGTATGGCGATAGCCGTTTCGAGATGCTGCGCCCACGCGTCGGCCGCGGTATCGATGGTCGGGTCCACCACGACACGCGCGGAGGGGTCGGCGCACCCGGGGGCGGTGCGATCGACACACACGTACGTTCGCAACGCATAGCTGCCGTCGGCCTGGCGCGTGTGGGTGCCCAGGCCGTTTGCGTCTCGACGCGCCTCGTCCAGCCAGCGGCTATCCGCATCGACGTCGTACAACGCCAGCTCGCCCAACGCAGTCCAGGCAGAGTAGCTCGAATAGACCTGGTCGCATGCCCGATTCGAGGTCGTAGCCATTCAGCGTGTCTGACCAGAATGCGCCAGGAATGGCCGCCGCGACATCGCGTGCGCGGGCAAGACGACCTGCATCCAGCTCGAACCGATACGCGGCTAGCTCCGCCTCCATCGCGATGCCCTGGTCGTAACTGAAGTATCGATTTGCGACCACCGCTCCCGAGCGATGCGGGATGTCCTGGAACGCGACGCTCCAGCGGTACAGGTGCTTCGCCGAGTCATACAGCACCGTGTCGAGCCATACCAGCGTGCGTTGCGACCAGTCGCGGTAACTCGCCTCACCCGTCGCCGCGTACAGGCGCGCGAAAAACAGTGCCGCTAGAGCATTGGTCTGGGCCGGCTTGCCTTCCGCGGAGTTGCCAAGCCCCGTGTTCCACCAGAACCCGCCACCGAACGTCTCGTCCCACAAGTTGCTCTGCAACAGAAAGTCGGCCTCGCGACGTGCGGCGTGGGTGTACTGCTGCGCCGCGCGCGGGTCAGTTGTCGAGATTGCCGCGTCCAGCAACGCGAGCCCGCTCAGCGCATTATCGTCGCCGTAACGCGGACTGTCTTCGACGCTGGTGCCAACCGGGTTCGATCTCGCAAAGTAGCCCGCGCCCGAGTAATCCCACAGACGGTCGAGAAAGACGAAGCCTTTGTCGAGATAGCAGCGCGCGTCGACAGGATCCCAGCCTGACGGCTGGGGTGAAACACCGAGCAACAGCGCGTCCGACCAGAGCTGTGAGGCGACGTACCACTGATCGGTGATGCTGGGCTCGCTGGTGCTCCGCCGGTAGGCAGCGAAGCGCGCCTCGGCACAACTGAACGCATCGCCAAGAACGCCCAGGCGTGCGCGCGTAGCCGCTTGAGTTGCTGTCGCCGCACCAACGCGCAGTTGCACCTCATCTGTCCCCGTCCCCGTCTGTGCAACCGCGTGCGCCGGCCACAGGATTACCAGGCTGATGGCCGTCGCGCTGAGGGCGAAACGACGCACGTTATCGAGTGTAGTTCGCGTGCCGGGAGTACTCTACGTGCGAGGGAATGCCCGACTGGGATGCCGATCGTTTGCGTGCCGCGCTGCGCCTGTACCTCCTGGCCGACGCGGGCCTCGTTGCGCCCCCGCAGCTTCCGGACGTCGTCGCGGCGGCGCTGCGCGGCGGGGTAACGGCGGTTCAACTTCGCGCGAAAACGGCGACCACGCTCGAGCTGCTGGAGTTGGCGCGCGCCATTGGCGCACTCTGTCGCACGGCGAGCGTCCCGTTTCTGGTGAACGACCGGGTGGACGTCGCCCTGGCCGCCGAAGCTGACGGGGCGCACGTCGGGCACATTGGCGAGGAGGATCTCTCGCCGCGCGACGCGCGGCGTTTGCTTGGGCCAGCCGCGATCGTGGGTGTGTCGGTAGGCGCGGCCGGCGAAGCGCGCCAGGCCGCAGCCCAGGGTGCGAGTTACGTTTCGGCTGGGCCGATGTTTCCGACATCGACCAAGGCGAATGCCGGCCCCGCCGCCGGCGAAGCGCTGCTCAAGAGCGTTCGCGCGGCGACCAGCTTGCCGCTTGTAGTGATTGGCGGCATCACCGCCGAGCGCGCGCCCGCGCTGTTCGCGGGGGGCGCCGACGGCGTGTGCGTCGGGGCCGCTATTGTGCGGTCGAACGACCCGGAGGCCGCCGCTCGCGCGTTCAAGAGTTAGCAGCGACGGCCCGCGCGTACTGGTACGGCAAGCAAGTCGCGTTGCTATACTGCGTGCCTTAACAAATAAAGGACGAACAGAAGGAAGTACGGGCGACCTGGTGGCAGCTGGCCACAGGGCGGAGGATGAAGCCCGTCGAGGAGGAACACCAACCCTATGGCCCTTGCTGAGGCCGAGCGAGCCGCGACGATCGAACGTCACCGGCTCCATGACAGTGACACCGGCTCAGCCGATGTCCAGATTGCGTTGCTGACCAGGCGTATCAATTCGCTGGCCGAGCATCTGCGCAGCAATCAGCACGACAACCATTCGCGTCGCGGACTGCTCAAGATGGTTGGTCGCCGTCGCAGGCTTTTGAATTACCTGTCGCGGACGGAGCACGACCGTTACCTGAAGCTGATCGCCGAGTTGGGATTGCGTCGCTGAGGCCGCAGAGCGTATCCGCCTCAGTGTCCGCGCATACGCAGCCCGTGGGTTGGACCCACGCGAAGCTGCTCATCCTTACCAGAGCTGTTGAGAATTTTGCGCCCGGGCGGCTGCGTGAACGGCCCCCGGGCGCTTGTTGTATTCAGGAGTGATACATACCGGTGGCAGTCCACAAACTTAACGTCGAAATCGGCGGTCGTACCCTCACCCTCGAAACCGGTCGCCTGGCCGGCCTGGCCGACGGCGCCGTCCTCGTCACATACGGCGAGTCCGCCTTGCTCGGTACCGCTGTTTCCTCGGTCGAGCCTCGCGAAGGCATCGACTTTTTCCCACTCACCGTCGAATACGAAGAGCGCATGTACGCCGCCGGTAAGATCCCGGGTGGCTTCATCAAGCGCGAAGGTCGCCCCGGCGAACAGGCCATTTTGACCGCGCGCCTGACCGATCGACCGATCCGCCCACTCTTCCCGAAGTACTACCGCAACGACGTCCAGATCGTGAACCTGGTCGTCTCGGCCGACCAGGTCAACGACCCAGCGGTCCTCAGCATCATCGGCGCCAGTTCGGCTCTGCACCTGTCGAGCATTCCCTTCGACGGCCCGGTTGGCGCCGTCAAGATGGGGTACATCGACGGCAAGTTCATCGTGAACCCGACCATGCGGGAGATGTACGACGAGTCCGAGCTCGACATGACGGTCGCGGGCACACGCGACGCGGTGTTGATGGTTGAGGCGGGTGCGTACGAGTTGCCGGAAGATCTGGTCCTCGAAGCCATCATGACCGGCCACCGCGCGATGCAGCCGCTGATCGAGGCTCAAGAGGAGCTGCGCAAGCTGGCTGGCAAACCCAAGCAGATCAGCACGCCCCCGCCCGTCGACGAAGACCTGAAGAAAAAGCTGACCAAGCGCCTCGGAAAACAGCTCGAGGCAGCCCTGTTCCAGACGGACAAAGGCGGGCGTGAAGACTCCACCCGCGAACTGCGAAAGGAAGTCACCGCCGAGTTCGTCGAAAACGGTTACGACGGAAAAGAAGTCGGTCGACTCTTCGAATCCCTGGAAAAGGACCTGGTGCGCACCAAGATCCTCAAGGATGGCCAGCGACCAGATGGCCGCGGGATGAAGGACATCCGGCCGATCAGTATCGAGGTCGGCGTCTTGCCCCGCGCGCACGGCTCTGGCCTGTTCACCCGTGGTCAAACCCAGATCCTGAGCGTCGCGACGCTGGGCACCGAAGCAGACGAGCAGACCCTCGACTCGATCGGTCTCGACGAGCCCAAGCGGTACATGCATCACTACAACTTCCCGCCGTTCAGTGTTGGCGAGGCGCGACCCATGCGTGGTCAGAGCCGACGCGACATCGGCCACGGTGCACTCGCCGAACGCGCGCTGGTTGCCGTCCTGCCCGAGGAAGACGAGTTCCCATACGTGATCCGCGTTGTCTCGGACACGCTGAGCTCGAACGGTTCTTCCTCCATGGCTTCGGCGTGCGGCAGCTCGCTCGCGTTGCTGGATGCTGGTGTTCCGCTGCGAGCAGCCGTCGGCGGTGTGGCGATGGGCCTGGTGACCCAGGACGGGTCCGCCAAAGGCAAGTACGCCATTTTGACCGACATCCAGGGCGTGGAAGACGCCCTCGGCGACATGGATTTCAAAGTCACCGGCACACGCGAGGGTGTCACGGCGATTCAGATGGACATCAAGGTTGCCGGCCTGACCCAGGAGATCCTCGAGAAGGCGCTCGCGCAGGCGCGCGAGGGTCGGCTGTTCATCCTCGACAAGATGGACGCGGTGATCGCGACGCCACGCACCGAAGTCTCACGCTTCGCACCACGCATCACGACCATCAAGATCAACCCCGACAAGATTCGCGACATCATCGGTCCTGGCGGCAAGATGATTCGAAAGATCACCGAAGAGACCAAGACCACCATCGACATCCAGGACGATGGCAGTGTCAACATCGGTTCCAACAACGCCGAGAACACGCAGAAGGCCGTCGAGTGGATCAAGTCGCTCACCCGCGAGGTCGAGGCCGGGGAGATCTACACGGGCAAGGTCACGCGTATCCTGCCGTTCGGAGCGTTCGTCGAGATCCTGCCAGGCAAGGAAGGCCTGGTCCACATCTCGGAACTGGCCAACTATCGTGTGCCGAGCGTGGAGGATGTCGTCAAGATCGGCGACGAGCTGCAGGTGCTGGTCACGGAGATCGATCGCCAGGGCCGCATCAACCTCTCGCGCCGCGCGTTGCTCGAACCGTCGGAAGGCGAGGAGCCTCAGAACGGCGAAGCTGAAGCGCAGGAACGCCGGCCGCGACCGTTCAACGAACGTCGTGGACGTGATCGTGGTGATCGTGGTGATCGCGGTGACCGTGGCGGCCACAACGGCAGTCATCGCGAGCGGACGCCGCGCGCCGAATCGGGTGACGAAGCGGCGCCAGCCGCACCTCGACGTCCACGGCCGGCCCGCAACAGCGACCGACCGCGCGGGTCAGCCACCGGCCGTCGAGCGAGCATGCACCGCGGCAACGACGACCCCGAATAGCGGAGCGGCCGCATGACGCGCGTCATCGTCGCGGGCGCAACCGGGCGTGTGGGGCGCGTCATGCTCGAGCTCCTGCCTGCTCAGGGTGTCGACGTGGTGGGCGGATTCGGCTCTTCGAACGCGCTGGCCGAGCTACAACGGCTCGCGCCAGAAGCCGATGCTCTGGTGGATTTCACCACCGGCCAGGCGGCGCCGGAGCTGCTGCTGAGAGCGGCGGAGCTCGGGCTGCATGTCGTGAGCGGCACCAGTGGAGTCTCGGGGCAGGCTCTCGACGAACTTGACGCCAGGCTGAAAGAAAAAGAGCGCGGCGGCGTGTGGGCCGCCAACTTCGCGATCGGCGCGATCCTGATGATGCACTTCGCCAGCATCGCCGCGCCCTTCATGGACTCGGCCGAAGTCATCGAGCTTCACCACGACAAGAAGGTGGACGCTCCCTCCGGTACCGCCGTCCAGACAGCCAGAGATATGCGCAGCGCGCGCGGCAGCGACCTGCCGGATCCGCAGGTCGAACGCTGGACCTTGCCCGGTGCGCGCGGCGCCGAGCAGGGTGGCGTGCGCATCCACAGCGTGCGCTTGCCGGGCTTCAACGCCCACCAGGAAGTGCTGTTCGGCTCGTTAGGACAGATTCTGACGATCCGTCACGACGCGCTCGGCCGCGAGGCGTACGTGCCTGGCGTTGTCCTGGCGCTCAACGAAGCCCCGAAGCGAACAGGCCTCGTGCGCGGGCTGGCTACACTCATGGGCCTGTAGTACTCATGACTTTCTCCATCGGTGTTGTCGGCGCGACGGGCCAGGTCGGCCGCGAGTTCCTGCGGATCGTCGAAGAAGGCGATCGCCCCGATCTGCCGATCGGGAGCCTGCGCCTGTTCGCGTCAGAACGCAGCGCCGGCAAGCGCCTCAACGTCCGCGGTCAGGAGCACGTGATCGAGCTCGCCAGACCCGACCCGCGGCTGTTCGAGGGCCTGGACTTCGTGCTCAGCGCGATCGGCGACGAGCACGCAAAGATCTTTTCACCGGCCATTGCGAAAGCAGGCGCCGTGAACGTCGACAAATCCAACGCCTGGCGCATGGACCCCTCCGTCCCGCTGGTCGTACCCGAGGTCAACCCGCACGCCGCGCGGGAACACCGCGGCATCATCGCCGGACCAAACTGCTCGACGACCCAGATGGTTGTGGCCCTGTGGCCGATCCATCGCGTCAACCCCATCGAGCGCATCATCGCGGATACGTACCAGGCTGTCTCCGGCACCGGCTGGCGTGCCGTCGACGAGCTCAACGAGCAGCTCGGGAATGCCGCCGCGAGTAGACCGGTCGAGCACCAGGTCTATCCGCATCGAATCCTGGGCAACGTCATTCCCGAGATCGGTGGACTCAAGAACGACGGGCTGTACAGCGAAGAGCGCAAGATGATCGACGAGACGCGCAAGATCTTTTCAGCACCAGACTTGCGGATTTCGGCGACGTGTGTCCGCGTGCCGGTCGCGATCGGCCACGCCGAGGCCGTCCACGTCGAATTGGAACGTGAGATGTCCGCCCAGGAGGCCCGCGAGATCCTCCGCACCGCCGAGGGCGTCGAGGTGATCGACGACCCGCGCAGCTCGAGCTACCCCATGCCGCTGCACGTTGCGGGCAAGGATCCCGTGTATGTGGGCCGAATTCGTAACGACCCGTCCCATCCGCGCGGGCTTGCCCTGTGGATCGTCGGTGATAATCTTCGAAAAGGCGCGGCCTTGAACGCGATCCAGGTCTTCGAGCTTGTCGCACGCGAGGGTTGGTACGCGAAGAACGCGCCTGCAACTCGGCAGGAGGTGCACGCATGACGCAGCCATTTGGACGCCTGCTCACGGCGATGGCCACTCCGTTCGACGCTTCGGACGGTTCGCTGGACCTCGACCAGGCCAAGCGTCTGGCGTCGGCGCTGCTCGACTCCGGAAGCGAAGGCCTGGTGGTGTGCGGTACCACGGGTGAGTCGCCGGTCCTCAGCAACAAAGAAAAGCTGGCCTTGCTCGAGGCGGCCGTCGAAGTCGCTCACGCGCGTGGTGCGCCCGTGATCGCTGGCACGACGACGTACAACACCGCCGAGAGCATCGAGCTCTCGCGTGAGGCGGCGCATCTCGGCGTGGACGGGATCCTCGGCACGATTCCCTACTACAACAACCCACCGCAAGAGGGCCTGTTCCAGCATTTCCGGGCGATTGCGCGGGCGGTTGATCTGCCCGTCATCCTCTACAACATCCCGTCGCGCTCGCCGCGCAACATGGAAGCGAGCACGACGCTAAGACTCGCGCGAGAAGTGTCGAACATCGTCGGCGTCAAAGAGGCAAGCGCGAATTTCAAGCAGATTGGCGAGATCATCCGCGATGCGCCGGACGGCTTCCGCGTGTGGAGCGGCAACGACGGTGACATCATCACGATCCTGGCGCTCGGCGGCTACGGTATCGTCTCGGTTGCCTCACACCTGGTCGGCAGGCAGATCGCCGAGTTGATCGACTCGTTCGTACGCGGCGACGTGGCGCGCGCGGCTGAACTTCACCATCGGCTGATGCCGCTTGTGGATGCGCTGTTCGTGACCAGTAGTCCGATTCCGCTGAAGTATGCGCTCGGCAAGGTGGGCATGCCCGTCGGCGGGACAAGGTTGCCGCTGGTGCCGATCGATCCGCGCAGTCAGCAGGTGATGGACGCGGCGCTCGCGGCGGCGCGGATTGACCTGCCGGTGGCGCTGCCGGCGTAGGCTCAGAAAAACGTTTTGGTAAACTCGCACCCAATGAGTACGCAGAAATACGCCGACAAGGACCTGCGCTGCGCTTGGTGCGGAGAGGGCTTCGTCTTTTCGGCGGGCGAGCAGGAGCTGTATCAACTACGTGGGATCAGTGATCCGCCCAGCCACTGTCCGAACTGCACCCGCGGCCGTGTCGTTTCGATCGGCCGCCAGAGCAGACGCTAACTTTCGCTCGCTCTCCGAGGGGTGTAAGGGGCTCCGTCCCTTGTATATCCCCTGATATACGACCCCTCAGAATGCGAACGGCAACATCTCGAGGGGTCAAGGGGCTCCGCCCCTTGAATATCCTCTGGTAGCTTGCCCGCTCAAAACGCGAACAGCAACATGAGGTCGTTGACGTTCGTGTTCGTCGGGCCTGTCTTGATCAGATCGCCCAGAGCATCGAAGAACGAATAGCTGTCATTCGAGGCGAGCGCCTGAGCAGCATCCAAGCCTGCCGCGCGTGCGCGCGCGAGCGTTGTTCCGTCAACCCACGCCCCCGCGGCATCGGTCGGACCGTCGCTGCCGTCAGTCCCGACCGAAGCCAGGAGCACGTCCGGCACGCCGTCGAGCGCGAACGCCGCCGCGAGTGCAAGCTCCTGGTTGCGGCCACCGGTGCCCTGTCCACGCACGGTGACCGTGGTCTCCCCGCCGAGCACAAGGCAGCACGGGCGCGGCGCGGGATGACCGCTGGCGTGGACCTCGCGCAAGAACGCCGCGAGAACTGGGGCAACCGAGCGCGCCTCTCCCTCGATGAACGTCGACAGCACCATGCTCTGCATGCCCAGCCGCGCTGCCTCGCCGGCGGCCGCTTCGCAGGCCAGGAGGTTGCTGCCAACCACGACGGCCTGCGTGCGCTCGAATAACGGATCGCCAGGCTTCGGCGTTTCCCCCAACTCGCCCGCCAGTCCGGCACGCACGCGATTCGCAACGACGGACGGAATGGACGACCAGAGCTCGTAGCGCTCGAGCACGGCAGCAGCGTCGGCCCAGGTAGACGAATCGGGCACCGTCGGCCCAGAGGCGATGGAATCCAGCGGATTGCCGACGACGTCGCTCAGGACAAGTGTCACCACGCGCGCCGGCGATGCGAGCCGGGCCAGACCCCCGCCTTTCACGAGGTCCAGGTGCTTGCGCAGCACGTTGATCTCGTTGATCGCGGCACCGCTGCGCAACAAGGCGTGCGTGGTCTGCTGCAAGTCGCCCAGTGAGATGCCATTTGATGGCAGCGACAGCAACGCCGAGCCGCCGCCCGAGATCACGCAGACGACAAGGTCCTGTTCGTCGGTCGCCTCGAGCAGCTCCGCAATCTGGCGCGTTGCATCGACGCCTGCCTGGTCCGGCACCGGATGAGCGGCTTCGAGGATGCGCACCTTTTGCGTTGGCGTGGTGTGGCCGTAGCGCACGACCACGCAGCCTTCCACCTCCAGCGTGCCGTTCAGTGCTTCCTCGACCGCGGCTGCCATCGGGGCCGATGCCTTGCCTGCTCCGACGATCACTGCGCGGCGAAACTTCCTCGACTCGTACTCGCGGTCGGCAACCTTCAGCATGCCGTGTGACAGGCCGAAAGAGCGGTGCACGGCCGCGGCCGGCTCGACCGCCGTCAGCGCGGCCCGAAGAACGTTATCGAGCTCCGGTCTCACGCGGCGCCGCGTCGACCGTCTCCCCGCTCGCCAGCTCCGTCCCGACGTGCCCGTTCGACGACAGAAACCGGAGAAAGTCGCGCTCGATCACCTCGGCGGCGATCAAACAGTTCCTGCCAATGCGCAGCCCGGTAGGAATGCGTGCGCCCTTGCCGACCACGGTGATGCCCGTCTGGAGATTGCGCGGCTGAGTTCGATTCGGACGCGTATCTGTGCCATTGCCGAGATGCACGTTGGCGCCGACGACCACGCTCTTATCGAGGATCGCACGGTCCACGACGCTGCCCGGTCCAACGATGCAGTCGGTGAAGAGGATGCTGTCGCGTACGAGGGCACCTTCGCCAACGAAGACGCCCGGCGAGAGCACGGAATGCTCGACAGTGCCATTGATGATCGATCCGTGCGAGATCAGGCTGCGTACGATTTTGCCGCGCTCGGTTACGCGCGCGGGCGGCCGCTCCTCCGAGCGAGTGTGGATGAGCCAGTCTGTGTCGTACAGGTCCAGATCGGGTGGCTCTTTGAGAAGGCCCATATTGGATTCCCAGTACGTGTGGATCGTGCCCACATCGCGCCAGTACTCGCGGAACGGGTAGGCGAAAACACGATCGGCCTGGACCATGCGCGGAATGATGTCGCGACCGAAGTCGCGTCTCGAGCCGGCCGTGCGAGCATCTTCGTCGAGTCGCCGGACGAGGACGTCGCGATCGAACACATAGACGCCCATGCTGATCAAATTGCTCTGCGGCTGTGGCGGCTTCTCGTCGAAACGGACTACGCGCCCGTCCGGCGCGGTAACGAGTGTTCCAAACCGATGCGCCTCTTCCATCGGCACCTGCATCACGGCGACCGTGGCGTCTGCCTTGCGGTCATCATGGAAGGCGAGCATCGCGTTGTAATCCATCTTGTACACGTGATCGCCCGACAGGATGAGCACCGTTTCCGCACGCCAATCGGCGAGCTCCGCCAGGTTCTGGTACACGGCGTCGGCTGTCCCGCGGTACCAGTCGCTGCCCTTGCGCCCGAGGTACGGCTGCAGCAGGCGCACGCCGCCGCGCATTCGGTCGAGGTCCCACGGACGGCCGATGCCGATGTGATCGTTCAGGCTGTGCGGCCGGTACTGGGTCAGAACCGCGACGCGATAGATACCGGAGTTGACGCAGTTGGAGAGAGTGAAATCGATGATGCGGTACTTGCCGGCGAAAGGGACCGCGGGCTTGGCGCGTTGGGCTGACAGGACACTGAGTCGCTCGCCCTGGCCGCCGGCGAGGATGACCGCGGCCACGTTCCGAATCGCCATCGCGTGCCGGAGTGTAGCGTCAGACGACCTCCAGCATCACCGCGTGCACGTGCCAGAAAAGGCGCCAGAGGTCGGGCAGAAATGTGCGCCACGGCACGCTCCGCTCAGGAATTACGTGGGCGAAAATCGAAAATTCGGTGTATCGCTCCACCAGCCCGTGTGATGCGGCGGAGACAATCGCGCGACTTTCGGTGAACGGAATGTACGTGTCGTCGAGATCGTGCATCAGATACAGCCGCGCCGTGATGTCCTGCAGGTGCGCTGACGGCGAAATCTGCTGCAACTTCTCCTGTGTTTGTGCAGGCAGCGCGGCGACCCCCTGCTCCGCCTCATCCCGGTTCGCACCTTGCAGCACTTGCTGCACCAGAAGACCATCAGCGCCAACCGGCAGTGCCGCCACCAGCGAGGCGGCGACAACTTCAATGGTGCGATCTTCAGGTGCCCACTCGCGCATCTGGTTGTCAACCAGAATCGAGCGACTCGCGACATCGACGATCAGCGACCGTGCATCGCTGTAGCTGCCGAAGCTGTTGACGAAAGCGATTCGGTCCCGCAAGTCAGGCTCCGCCGCGGCGACGATGCACAGGCCGCCCGCTGCCGATAAACCCACCAGGCCGACACGGCTCGTGTCGACGTCGGACTCGCCGTCCAGAGCGCGTAACTCGGAGCGGATACCGTCAACCTCCGCATACGTGATGCGCTCGCTGAGCAGGCCGTCCGACTGCGGAAGCATGACCACCACGCCCGACCTGGCGAGCGCGTCGGCGAAACGGTAGGCCAGGTCGATGCGCGGCAAATCACCCGCACCGAGCAACAGCACCAGCGCGCCGTGGCGGCCGCCGGTGGTCGGCCGAAACAGGTCGACATGGATGTCGCCGCCCGCGTACGTGAGGGTTGTGTTTTCGTGCGTCGACGCGGGGTGTGTCGCAAGGAGGTCAACCGGCGAACCCGGAAACATCGCGGGCAGCAGCAACAACGTCTGGATCGCGACGACGAAGCCGTGCCATGCGTAGATGCCGAGCGCCAGAACGAAGCCTCGCTCCATGGCGCGGCGGGTAGCATACCAGGCACCTGATTGATGAACGCT
>JAFAPL010001037.1 GCA_019247135.1 Chloroflexota bacterium
CCTTCGTGCGCCAGGTCGAGCAGCTGGTCGAGCCGATGTCGTGGAAACGCGGCGCCCTCGGCTGTGCCCTGAACTTCGACCAGGTCGCCGTGCAACGTCTGGATCACGTTGACGTCCGCATCGGCAACCGAATCCTCGACGTACGCAAGATCCAGTAGCGGCTGTCCGCGCACGATACCTACGCTTACCGCCGCCACCGGCGTGATCAGCGGGCTCGCACTCACCTTGCCCGATGCCAGCAGATCGTTCACGGCCAGCGCGAGTGCTACATAGGCGCCCGTCACGCCCGCCGTTCGCGTGCCGCCGTCCGCCTGAATGACTGTGCAGTCAAGCGTGATCTGACGCTCGCCCAGTTTCTTGAGGTCGATCGCTGCCCGCAAGCCACGGCCGATCAGACGGCTGATTTCTTGCTGCCGACCGCCGCTGATGCCGCGGTTCCAGGGGATCCGCTGGGGGCTCGACGGCGGGATCATGGCGTATTCGCTGGTCACCCAGCCCTGCCCCTTGCCGACCAGAAACGGCGGCACCGACTCGTCGAGTGCCGCGCTGCACAGAACCCATGTATCGCCCATGCGGATCATGCACGAGGCTGGGGTCGAGGTGAGGAAGCGCGGCTCGATACTGACCGGACGGAGCTGCGTTGGGGTGCGCCCATCGGCGCGGCTGCCTGGCTGAGTCACTCCGAGTATTCTGCCGCAGGTGCTTCTCAAAGCGACGCGTCTGCTCGACGGGACCGGCGGCGCGGCAGTCCATCAGGCCGCTGTACGCGTCGAAGGTGAGCGCATCAGCGCGGTCGGAATCGTGGACGACTTCGACACGCGCGCCGAAGAAACAACTGATCTCGGGGAAGCGACGCTGCTGCCCGGTTTGATCGACATGCACGGTCACCTGCGTCTGAGCCATCTAGAGCCAGAGCCACAGCAGCAGATCAAAGATGACCCGTCACGGTACATCGACAAATCCGCGGAGAACCTGCGCGCCAGCCTGCTCGGCGGGGTCACGACGATGCGCTGCAATGGCGACCGCGACTTTATCGATCTCGACTTGCGTCAACGTGTCGCCGATGGCGATATGTACGGACCTCGCTTGCTGGTGGCGACGCGCGGCATCAAGGCTCCGGACTGTACCGGCGGAATGGTGGCCACGGTGCTCGTCGATGGCGAGGACCGCATTCGGGCCGCCATCCACGAGAACGCCGGGCGCGGAGCCGACCACATTAAGATCTTCTCGAGTGGCGGCCTCGGTCCACGCGAAACGGCGACGGCCGCGTTCTGGACGGCGTCCGAACTCCGCGCAGCCGTGGACGCTGCCCATTCGGACAACCTGCCAATCGTGGCACATTGCCACGGCGGCCCTTCGGCCATGCCGCTGATCGAAGCGGGTGTGGACACCATCGAACACGGCTCTTACCTGACCTCTGCTGAGCTGGAGGAGATGACGCGACGCGGAACACGGCTCGATATGACCCTGGGCATCCTGCTGAGCGATCGCAGCGTCGCGCACCAGCACCTGAAAGAATCCCTTGGTCAGGATGAGTTCGCGCGCATGGTCGAGGAAAACCTGGACACGATGCGCACCGCGGTCGCACTCGGCGTCCGCATCACCCTGGGGACAGACACGATGCATGGCATGCTGTGGTTTGAAGCAGCCACGCTCGCCTCACTCGGCGTACCCAACGCGAAGGTGATCGCAACCCTGACGAGCCGTGCCGCGGAGGCACTCAACAGGTCGGATCAGTTCGGCACACTGGAGAGTGGACGTATCGCCGACATCATCGCCATCGATGGCAACCCGCTCGAGGACATCGGCTCGCTGGAACGACCGGTGCTGGTGATGTCGCGCGGTCGCATCATGCACAGGAGCGCCACCGAATGACCTCTCAGCGGATCGCATTTATCGGACTCGGAGCGATGGGGCTCCCGATGGCCAGCAATATCGCCCGAGCGGGTCTCGACGTTGTCGGGTTCGACGTCCGACCGGAGCCGCTCACCAGCCTTGCGGACGCTGGCGGCAAGGCGGCCCACAGCGCGCAGGAGGCAGCGTCGAACGCGGACGTTGCGATCGTGATTCCGCTCAACGCACGACAGGTCCAGGACGCCTTGTTTGGTCCAGATGGCGTCCTGGATGGACTCCCTAAGGGGAGCACGGTCATCGTTATGGCGACGATTGGCGCGCAGGCGTTGCGCGCGATCGCCTCAAAGCTAGCCGAAGGTGGGTACGCCTGCGTCGATGCGCCCGTGACCGGCGGCGCTCAGGGCGCGCAAGCCGGCCAATTGACGATCATCGCCGCCGCCCCCGACGACGTCCTGGAACGTGTCCGTCCTGTGCTCGAACCGATGGCGCGCGTGATTCATCACGTTGGTACCGAGCCGGGCCAGGGTCAGTTCGTCAAGCTGCTCAACCAGCTCCTGGTCGGGGTGCACATCGTCGCCTCGAGCGAAGTCGTCGCCATCGCCGCCGCGGCGGGTTTTCCGCTCGACAAAGCGTATGACGTGCTCTGCGACGGGTTCGGTCGCAGCGAGGTCTTCGCCGCACGCGTCAAGTCGGTGGTGGACCAGAACCTCAAAACCGGCGGCTCGCTCGGTATCTTTCTGAAGGACTTGCCGCTGGCGCAGGAGACGGCCGCCGAACTTGGAGTGCCCACGTTCACGCTCGCGAGCGCACTGCAATATGTGCGGCTTGGGGCGCGTGCGCTGGGCGAAACGGCGGACGACGCCGAGCTCATCGCCTGGGCTGCTCGCGCTCGAGACTCGTAGCGATCTCAGTGTCCCCAAGTGCGAGCAGCAGCGCGTACTCACCAATGTGCTGGTACATCTTCTCCAGCGCCGCGGTGAGCGCCTCCTGGTCGCGCACGAACGGCAGCGGACCAAGCCGTTTGGTCCGGAGGGCGTCGGTCTCTGGCAAGGCGAAATGCAGCGCGACTTCGTTGGTCTGCGCTGGAGCCGTCCAGAACTTCGCCGGATCGGGCGGCGGAGTCGGCACATCCGCCTCCTCAGCTTCAGCGGGAGCCGTGCCCGAGCGACGAGCCCGCAGGGCCGCGACGATCTCGTCCTGACTGCGCCCACGCAACAGAAACATCAAGAACGGGTCCTCGTCGAACCGCTCGCCCAGCAGGTAATGAACGGCCGCGATGTGTTTGCAGGGGTTGGCCCAGTCTGGACAGCTGCAGCGCGTCTGCATGTCTTGTGCGCTTTTCGGAAAAAGACTGCTACCCACGGCGGCGAAGACGTCTTCGATGTCCTCGGGCATCTCCCCGCTCAGCAGGCGCGCTGCATACAAGGCCTGGCTCGACATATGCTCGATGACACGCTCCCACTCCGAGTCATCGAGCGTGCGAAAGTTGATGGAGACCGTGTACGGCGCGGGCCGACTGCCCTGAACAACGGCGGTCACTTTGCCCCGTTCGATGTCGAGCGACAGCACATGACCCGTTCGCGCATAGTTTCGACCGCGTGCCAGCCTGCCAGGGTTGACGAGCCGCTCGAGCGCCGCAATCCAGCGCGTCGTCCACCACGTTTTGCCGAACTGGCCGCGCTGCGTATGCGCTCGAATCCCGTGCGACGGTAACCCTGGACCGTGCCGCTCCCACCACGCGTTGTCGTGGCTCATGGCTCGTCGTCCTCCGG
>JAFAPL010000058.1 GCA_019247135.1 Chloroflexota bacterium
CGTCTTTGTGCCGAAGGGTGCGGCGCCAGGCGTGCTCCTCAGTGCACTACGTGCGCGCACGGCTGACGGCGCGCGTATGCCGACAGGTATAGAGTGAGCGCGTGTCGTCGGCTGCGGGCCCCCCGACATCCAGCTAATCAGCCAGGCGCTGACTGACCGCGCGGCGGGGGCTGTGGAATCGCCTGGCGAGGCTCATGCACGGCCGTCCCGAAGCATGGGCTTCTGGTGAGCCCGCCACTGCCCGCTGGCTGCGCCGCGCGGTCGCCATCGCCGCTCCAATCCTGGCGGTCAACAGCATCTTCACGGCATTCGCCGACAACATGCCGGCCTCGCATCACCTGGCGGCGCTGATCGCCGCGCCCGTTTTTGTCGCCGCCTGGTTGATCGAACTGTCCGGCGTGCCCTGGCCACGCCTGGCGCTCATTGCTGCCGTTGTCGTCCCGAACCTTTGGCTAACCCTGATTGGGCATAGCGAAACGAATTACCTGTTTCTGGCGCTGCTTGTTGGCTGGGTTGCGTTCACCGGCACTCGTGCGGAGGGGCTGATCGCACTCGGGCTTGCATGGGTGACGATTGTTCTCGGGGTTGCTATGTACGCCGCGCCTGCTATAGGCGCAATTCCGTGGGACTATCTGACCGAGTGGACATTCAGCCTCGTCCTGACGTGGTTTCTTGGTTTTTCACTGCGCAGACAGGAGCGCCTCGTGACAGACCTGGATCAGCGCAGTCAGCAATTGTCGCGGCGCGGACAGGAACTGGAAATGCTTCTGACGGTCTCGGGTTCGGTCGCGTCCACGCTGGAAATGCGGCGGTTGCTCACCACTGTCTTTGACGCGCTCAGTCGAGTGCTGGACTACAGCGCGATCGCGGTGCTCACACCGAACGAGACCGGCGAAACGCTGACCATTGCTGCCAGGCGGGACCGAGCCTCTCGACATCCCAGGACAGGCAGCGCACCGAATACTCGGTGGCGGATCTTGGACCGATCTGGAATCGGTTGGGTCAAGAGGAACCGATCGTCATCCCAGACGTACGTGGCGGCAACCGCGAGGCGCGCATCCTTCGCGGCCTGCTTGGCGATCAAGTCCTGGACGCAGGCGACACGTTCCTGCGCTCACTGATGTGGGTGCCATTGGTGGTGCGGGGCGAGATCATCGGCACCCTCACGATTACCAGCGCATCGGAATCGGTCTTCGGAACACGCGCAACGACTCTGGCGCTGGCCATCGCGCGTCAGGCCGCGGTGGCGATCGAAAATGCGCGACTCCTCGAGCGGGCGCGGCAGCTTGCCGTCCTGGAGGAGCGCCAGCGGTTGTCGCGCGAGCTACATGACTCTGTCACCCAGGCGCTGTACGGCATTTCGCTCTACACCGAGGCGGCTGCTCGAGCACTTGCTGCTGGCAACAGCGAGCCCGTTGCTGAGAACCTGCAAGAAATCCGCGATACGACACAAGAAGCACTGGGCGAGATGCGACTGTTGCTGTTCGAGTTGCGTCCGCCGCTGCTGCAGGAGCATGGGCTCGCCAGCGCGCTGAGGGCGCGGCTACAGACTGTCGAAGCCCGTTCGGGGCTGGTGACCGACTTTGTCGCGGAGGGCGAAGACCGATTGGCGCCAGACAGTGAACAGGAGCTTTATCGGGTTGCCCAGGAAGCGCTCAACAACGTACTGAAGCACGCGCACGCCGCACACGTCCGTCTTCGACTGAGCGTTGCGACCGCGTGCGCGGCTCTGGAGATCCGCGACGACGGAGTGGGGTTTGAGCCGTCGTTTCTCAGCACGGGTGGCTTCGGATTGCGCGGCATGCGCGAGCGCGTGGAGCGACTTGGAGGTGATCTCCGGATCGAGAGCTCGCCCGGCGCGGGATCGTGCGTTCATGTGGAGGTACCGCGATGAGCAGCAGCGCCGCCTACCTTCCGGACGATGCGGCTGAGCGGCCGATCAGACTGCTGCTGGTGGATAACCATGCGGTGGTCCGCGAGGGTTTGCGGTCACTCTTGGACCGGGAATCGTTCGTTGAGGTCGTCGGGGAGGCGGGCGACGGCGCCGCGGCGCTTCGCGCCATGGATCGCATTCGGCCGGACGTCATCCTGATGGACCTCGAGATGCCTGGAGTGCATGGCGTCGAGGCCACTCGCCAGGTTAATGAATCACATCCGGTAATCAAGATTGTGGTCCTGACGAGCCACGCGTCGGAGGAAGACGTGTTCCCGGCGCGCAAAGCCGGCGCCGT
>JAFAPL010000496.1 GCA_019247135.1 Chloroflexota bacterium
GGCTTACAGAGTAGCAGTCCGCGCCCGGGTGCCACACGCTTTTGCGCCGGTGCACAATTGCGCTGGAATGCTCCGCCGCCTTGGCATCGCCGCGCTCCTGCTCGCCGCCTGCCAGGCACCTGCACCCCCAGCGGCTGCTCCAGCTCCACCTCCACCTGCACGTCCAACTTCGATTCCGACCATCCCTCCGACGCTAACAGCGGTCCCAACACTCGCGCCGACGGCTACACCGATCCCGCCAAGCCCGACTGTTGCGCCGACGGTGGTCCCGACGCTCCCGCCGACACCCACGCCAGTGCCAGAGCCCGACGCTACGCCTGATCCCACGCGCGCCGAACAACAGCACTATTGCGACACTGCCGCACCGCCCGCCCACATCGCCCTCCCACCACTGGTGCCCGTGATTCGCGTCCCAGTTGCAGACACGCCGACTCAGCCAACCCCCATCGCCCAGGGCCCAGTGCAGGCGAGCGCCGATCCACCTCCGAAGGTGACCGCGGAGCATGTCGCCGTCGTCGACGACGCATCGGCCAAACTCCTGTACTCGCAAGACCCGTTTGCGCGCGTGGCACCCGCGAGCATCACCAAGATCGTCACGACCATCGTGGCGCTCGAGCACGTGCCGGACATCAACACGGTCTACACCACGTCCGTCAGCTCGGCCGCACTGGCCGCCTGTGATGGATCCTCGACCATGGGTCTGGAACCCGAAGACCACGTCAAGTTGGAGACGTTGCTGTACGGCATGATGTTGCCGAGCGGCAACGATGCCGCGGAGCAGGTCGCCGAGTCGCTCGCGGGCTCGCGGGACACGTACGTCGGCTGGATGAATCAGGAAGTCTCGTCGTTGCACCTGCGCGACACGCATTTCGTGACGCCCAGCGGGATGGACGCCGACAACCATTACTCGAGTGCCTACGACATGGCGCTGCTCGCGCGCTACGCTATGCAGAATCCAGAGTTCCGCAGCATCGTCGCGACCAGTTCAAAGGTCGACGATGACTACTACATGCACAACTTGAATCCGCTGCTGGGCGTGTACGCGGGCGCGGACGGAGTCAAAATCGGCTACACCGACATCGCCGGTCGAACAATCGTCGCCTCAGCCACACGCGACGGCCACCGTGTGTATGTTTCTTTGATGCACAGTCGCAATCTCTCGGGCGATTGCATCGCCCTGTTCGATTGGGTGTGGAAGGCGTTCCGCTGGTAGGCCGAAGCGCGATTTGACGCTCCGAGCGATGCTCAGACCCGTTCGAAGCGTTCGACGTCGAGCACGAAAATGGTCGCGCCTCCCACTTCAACCTCGACGGGATACGGGAGGAAGAACTCGCCCGGCTCCATCACCGCGGGGATGGCCGTGATCTGCTGCTGACGTGTCGTACAACTCTCGCGGATCGTGTGCAGGACCGTTTCCACGTCCTCGTCTTCTACGCCGACGAAGATCGTCGCGTTCGCTTCGCGTAAGAATCCGCCGACGGTCTTGACGCGCGTCGAACGAAAGCCTCGATTCGACAATTGCGTCAGTAGGCCGGTCGCGTCCTCGGACTGGACAACCGCCATCACTAACTTCATGGGCGCCCCCTCACTCTGAGTTGGAGTAGGAGTCGGAAGTCTCACTTGGAAAGAGATCCAGGCGTGCGGCGACTTGCTGCCAGATGTCTTCGCCCAGCTCAGCGGCCGGTTTGCGTGCGTCGAAGCACTGCCATCGACGCGGCTCGGTTCCGGCGAGGGCGAGGTATGCCTGGCGCACTCGCTCGTGAAAGTCGCGTGTTTCGGCTTCGAATCGGTTCCACTCCTCGTGCCCGTGTTTTCGTTTCAGGCCGTCATCGACGGGCAGGTCCAACAAGATCGTGAGATCGGGATGCAGGCCCGCAGTGGCGAACGATATGACCGAGTTCAGGGCCTGTTTGTCAAGACCCCGTCCCGCACCTTGATACACACGGGTCGAGTCGCCGAATCGATCACACACGACCACTTCCCCGCGCGCGAGCGCGGGCCGTATGACCTGGTCCACGTGTTGCGCGCGCGCGGCGTTCATCATCAGCGCTTCAGCGCGCGCGGTGACCTGCAGATCATCACGATTCAGCAACAGATCTCGAAGCGCATCACCCAGGGACGTACCCCCGGGCTCGCGTGTGGCAAGGACACGCAGGCCGTGGCTGCGCAGTCGGTCCGCGAGCTGGCGTGCCTGCACGGATTTGCCCGAGCCCTCGATGCCCTCAAAGGTGATGAACACGGCGCTCAGCCGTCGGCCATCAGTCGGCCTTCGAGATGCGGACGCGACGGTACGGGTCCTTGCCGGTGCTGCGTGACGACAGGTTGTGCTGCTCCGCTAGCTGGTGCTGAAGACGTCGGATGTACGCGCTCTGCGGCGACAGCTCGACGGGCGCCGAAGTATCCAGCACGCGCGCAATGGCGTCCTCCGTCTCGCGCAGCGCGTTCTGCGCCGTGCCCGGCACCGGCGCGGCGTCCAGATGCGAGATGTGCAGCAGCTCCTGCTCGATATTGCCTGCGGAGTTCGATCGCAGCACGTGCACGGGTACGCCACTCGCTTCCGCGTCACGCAGCGCCTGCGGCTTGCGACGGTAGTAGTTGCGCACCGTCAACACGACGTCTGCGTCGTGCTGATTGCCGACCACGGTCGCCGGCAGGCCCAGGTTGCGGATCTGCGTTTCGAGGCGAGAGCGGTTCACCCCAAACGGGTAGATGCGTACTTGCTGACGACCATTGCGGTGACCTGTCTCGGAGGGCGCGCGCCGGTCGATGGTAGGCGTGGCGTGGCGCTCTTCGAATCCGAATTCATCCGCGAGTCCGCCCAGCCGCGGCCGACCCGCGCGGCCACTGGTCAACGGCGAAAACGCCGGGCGGTCCGCATCCGGCACTACCGTCGGCCGCCGCGGTGCGAGCAGCGGCTCTTCGATCAGCACCTCGCCGTCGGGTGAGCGGCGGCGTACGGTCGGCAGCACCGGCTGGCCTCGCAGGATGCCGTCCACCACGTCCGAGACGTTCTCATGGACGGCCACATGGCTCCAGTTCTGGATTTCGACGACCACGTCGAAGGTAGGTGGCGCCTTGCGCTCCAGCACGGATTTTTGTGTGCCGCGCCGTCGCGCCTCTTCGTCGCTCAAGGTAACCGTCTGAATCCCGCCGATCAGATCGGACAACGTCGGGTTCATCATCAGGTTCTCGAGTGTGTTGCCATGGGCCGTCGCGACCAGCTGCACACCGCGCTCCGCGATGGTGCGGGCGGCCGCCGCTTCCAGCTCGGTACCGATTTCGTCGATGACGATGACCTCGGGCATGTGGTTTTCCACCGCCTCGATCATGACGGCGTGCTGCATGGACGGTGTTGGCACCTGCATGCGCCGCGCGCGCCCGACCGCCGGGTGCGGGATGTCACCATCTCCGCCGATCTCGTTGGACGTGTCGACGATCATCACGCGCTTCCTGAGATCGTCAGCCAGGACGCGGGCTGCCTCGCGAAGCAGGGTGGTCTTTCCGACGCCCGGGCGGCCCATCATCAAGATGCTGCTGCCGGACTCGACGATGTCGCGAATGATGGTGATCGTCCCGAACACCGCGCGCCCGACACGGCACGTGATGCCGACGATCCGACCCTCGCGGTTACGGATCGCGGAGATGCGGTGCAGCGTGCGCTCGATGCCGGCGCGGTTGTCGTCGCCGAACGCGCCGATGCGCTGCACCACGTAGTCGATGTCCTCTTCAGTGACGGAATGGGTGGAGAGCAAGACCTCACGCCCGGGCATACGCGCTTCGGGCTCTCGCCCGAGGTCCATCACCACCTCGAGCAGATCGCGCCGATCCTGCAACGCCTGCAGCGGGTCGCAGATGTGCGGCGGCAGAACTTCAAGAAGCTGGTCGAGGTCGTCGGTCACGACCTCCGCGGGACCAGTGAGGTGCAGCAGACGCCTATCCTGGGGTTGTTCCATATCAGCCAGGCCTCGAACCAGCGGCCTATCCTCCGACCACGTTGGCAGTCACCAACCGCGGTTCTTTCACCCGCGCCGCCAGCAGCTTCACGAACAGCTCGTGCTCCGCGGCCCTCTGGAACCCGGCACGGCGCAGTGCGGATGCCAGGTGCGCCTGATATTCACGCACCGCAACGTAGACCGGTGCTTTGGGACTGACCTGCAGCAATGAGTAGCGAAGCAAGCGGTCGACTGCATCCTCGTAACGTGGATGGACGAGCAGTTCCATGAATTGACTGCGCTGGCCGAACGTGATTTCCAGCCAGCCAACCATGCTCGTACCGAGCTCCCAGACGTACTGCTGGCGGGAGCCGGCGAAGCTGGGCTGCCAGCGCTTGCGACCGGCGAAAAGCGCTCCCCACTCGTCGAGCGTCATGGCCTCAGCCGCGCGAACAGGCGCGGGCACCGCCGCCATATACAGCTGAAACAGCGTCTGTTCGTCCGCACGCAGGCGCGGTCGTGCTTCGAACAAATCGGTCCGCTCGACCTTGAAGCCAGGCGCGAGCACGAACAGTTCGCTGGAGGTAAAGCGGTCGAACCCGGCACGCCGCGCGACGTCCAGCCCGCGGCCGCCAGAAGGGACTTCCAGGAAAACACGGCGGACGGCGTTCGCCCCGGCGCGCGAAGCGGCGTGCTCGAGCAGATCGGCCGCGGCGACGTCGTACTCCGGCATAGCGTGCAGGCGCGTAACGTCCCACACCAGGCCACCCGCCCGCGGTCGCGACACCGCGAGGCCGATCACTCGGCCATCCTGTTCAGCCACCCACGTGCGCTGGCCGCCGGGTCGATGCGTCAGCGCGGTCGACAGCAGAGAAAACGGTGCGCAGCCGCTCTCCGGCTCGATGCGCGGCCACGTGTGAGCGGTGATCTCGGTGGCCCCGGCCTGGCGCTGAAAGGCCGCGAGCGCCACCACATCCATGGGTCGCAGCGGACGGACAGGCATTTTCTGGGAAAGCCCGGCGGGGCCAGCGCTATTATCGCACGCGCGTTCCTTCTCCGCCCTGCGTTTTCCTGGCTATGTCGGCACGCGTGCTGCTCTTAGTGAGGTCCTTGAATGCCGGCTGTGGCCGATCCGCCCCGTCCCGCACCACCGCCGCCCGCCGCGCCGACGGGCAGCGCATTGGCTACGGCGATGCGCGCCGTCTTGCTCTTGCTCCTGCTGTGCGTCCTTGCTATTGCTGTACTCGCGGTGGTTGCGTTCGCCTCGCTGCTGAACGCGCCCAACCAGGTCGCCGGCGGATTGTCCGGCGCGAGTTCGCAGGCGACACACGCGCTCGGCGGCGTGCAGCAGGCCCTTCAGAACGCGACTGACCCGAACCATCCGCCGACCGGTCTGACCTATGACACCGAGTTCACGGCGCTCACCACCTGGCGTGCCGGCGAGCATCTGCCTGACGGCGCTCAATACATCCTCACGTTGCAGAGCATCCAGCGTAGACAGGGCGCCGATTCACCCGACACCGCCCTGTACGCTGTCGTGCATGCCGAGCTACGTCAACCGCGTGAGACCCGGTTGCTGGGTCAGTTGATCCGCTCGGACAGCGACCCGCACGACTATATCGTGTACAAGGGCGAGAGCTTTCGGATTGGCGGGGCCATCTACCGCGTCAACTGGGTTAGCCAGGAACAGAACGCCATGGCTGCCGGCACGTACCGAAGTCCAGACGCGGTAAGTGCGCCCTTGAAGTTCGCCTATGACTGACGTGCTGGAGAGGGACGGACCCAACCCATGGACGACCCGGTCCAGCACGATCCTTTTCGACAATGGCCGTTTGCGGCTCGTCGAAGACGCTGTCATTCAGCCGGACGGACTGCCTGGCAGCTACACCTATCTCGAGCTGCCGTACCCCGTCGTAGCGATCGTGCCGATCTCCGAAGACGGGTGTGTCCACCTGGTGCGCCAGTGGCGATACCCGTGGCGATGCAACTCCTGGGAGGTCCCGGCAGGTCACGCGGAGCCTGGGGAGGAGCCGCTGCACGCGGCCCAGCGCGAGTTGGCCGAAGAAGTTGGTCTGCAGGCCGCGCTCTGGCAATCGCTCGGCACCGGGTTTTCGTCGGCGGCAATCACTGCGCAATATCACCTGTTCCTTGCGCGTCAGCTGCAGCCCGCCGAAGCAGGCGCCGAACGTGACGGAGCGGAGGGCGATATGATCGCGCGAGCCGTGCCACTCGACGAGGCTATTCAGGCGGCGATGGACGGGCGCATCGTGCATGCGTTCAGCATTGTCGGCTTGCTGCGCGCGGCCCGGCGGTTGGGGGTCTGACGTTGACCCGGCGACGATCCCGTGCAATAAAATCTACCTTGGTGCCCGTAGGTGGGCGGCTGCCGTGATCCGAGCCAGTCGCATTCTTGTGCCCGTCAACGGCAACCCGACTGACGACGAAGCGGTAGGGCTGGCATGCGAGATCGCCCGACGCGGCAAGAGTGCCGTGTTCGCCATCTACGTGATCGAGGTGAAGCGAACCTTGCCGCTGGATGTGGACCTGCCGCCTGAAGCCGCCAAAGGCGACACGGTTCTGGGCCGTGCTGAACGCACCGCCGGCGACTTTGGGATTCAGCTCGAGACGGAGATCTTGCAAGCCCGCGACGTGGGGACGGCGATCGTGGACGAAGCACTGGAGCGGGAAGTCGACCTGATCGTGATGGGCATTGGCTACAAACGCAAGTTCGGCGAGTTTGACCTGGGGCATACGGCGCCATACGTGCTGAAGAATGCGCCGTGTCGCGTGTGGCTGGCGCGTGCCGCGCCCGGGTTGGCGGCTACGACCGGTCCCGCGCGCTCTGCGGATGAACGCGGGCGCTCATAAGCATGTTCGTCATCATCATGGGCTGCGGACGTGTCGGCGCGCGTCTGGCGAGAATGCTGATCGCCTCAGGTCACGAGGTGACGATCATGGATGTTTCGTCCTCGGCGTTCTCGCGGTTGGGCTCGGACCTCGGAGCCACCACCATCCTCGGCGACGGTACCGATCAGGAGGTTCTCAAACGGGCCGGCATCGAAAGAGCCGACGCCTTTGTCGCAGCGACGCAAGGCGACAATCGCAACATTATGTCGAGCCAGATCGCCAAGCACGTCTTTGGCGTCAAGCACGTGGTCACGCGTATCTACGATCCGCTGCGGTCGGATACCTTCTCAGACCTTGGCTTACGGGCGATCAGTCCAACCATCATCGGGGCTAACGCGTTTTTCGAAGAACTGACCGGTCAGACGGCACCGCCGGGTGGCCGTGTAGCCTGTTAACGCGTGTACGCCATCGTCGCTGGCGGCGGAAAAGTCGGCTTTTTTCTCGCGCGCGAGTTGATCGAGCAGGGACATGAAGTCCTGATCATCGAGAACAATTCGGAACGCGCCGAGTTCATCGCCAACGAGCTCGGCAACGTCGTGCTGCGCGGCAACGCCGACGAGGCGAGCACGCTCGCCGACGCGGGCGCTGAACGTGCCGACGTGATCATCGCGGTGACTGGCGATGACCCGCGCAACCTGGTGCTCTTGCAGGTGGCAAAACGTCGCTTCGGGACGCGCCGCACGATCGCACGCATCAACGATCCACGCAACGAGACGCTGTTTCGGATGCTCGGCATCGATGCGACGGTAAACGCGACGCAGATGATGCTTTCAGTGCTCGAACAAGAGATCCCACAGGCCAACCTGGTGCCGCTGTTGCGTCTGCGCAACACGGACGTCGAAGTTGTCGAAGCGGTGGTAGACGCCCGAAGCGGTGTCACGGGGACCAGCTTGAGAGAAGTAGACCTGCCGCCCGAGAGCACGATCGCGGTAGTGATCCGCGACG
The DNA here is from genome assembly GCA_019247135.1 of Chloroflexota bacterium. The sequence continues at coordinate 7,785 of JAFAPL010000496.1, forward strand.
GCTCGCCGTTTTTTCCAAACGGAGGGACGGTGCTTCAACCTGGAGACGAAGTGGTAGCTCTCACCCGAGGCGTCCACGAGCCGCGGCTCAGGTCCTTGTTCTTCGGCGACCGTTAGCCGACCAGCAGCTAGGGGTGAGCGGCTTTCTCCCATTCGGGCATGAACTTCGACCAACCCGAGAACGAGGCGCTTTCCAGGTACTGGTGAAAGAGGTAGTAGCTCGTCGCGCGCGGCTCCGTGGGCGTGCGGCGAAGTTGCATGCGAGCTTCTTCGGGCGTGCGCCCACCCTTGCGGTGGTTACACGACCGGCAGGCTGAAACGAGGTTGTCCCAGCTGTGCCGGCCTCCTCGATGGCGCGGCACCACGTGGTCGAGCGTCAGGTCGCGCGTACGCACGCCACAGTACTGACACGCGTGGTGGTCGCGGACAAAGATCTCGCGCCGCGTTAGCCGCACGCGTGGTCGCGGGCGCTTGATCAGGTAGACGAGCCGAATGACAGAGGGGCGCTGAAACAGGCGACTCGGCGTTCGGATAGGGATCTCGGCGTGTTCAAGCACTTCTGCCTTACCGCCGTCAACCAGCACCAGAGCTCGCCGCGCATTACACACATTCAGTGGCTCATAGTTCTGGTTCAGCACCAAGACAGCGCTCACCCTTAGCTCCCCAGGCGTATCAAAAACGAATCCGCTGCCAGCATCTGCTTTCGAGTCGTGACGATTGTAGCTGATCACTTCAGACGTAGAGGGAGTCCGGCGACGAGCAAGTAGACCTCGTGCGCCTGGGCGGCGGCGTATTGATTGACGCGTCCGAGCGCATCTCGGAATGCGCGCCCGAGGGCGTATGGCGGCACGACGCCCATACCAACTTCGTTGCTCACCAGCAGCACGTTCGCCTGCAGGCCAAGCAGGTCGGCGACGTCGTGCACGAGGCTTTGTTCGGCAGCCTCGGTGCTCTGATCGCGCATCAGATTCGAGAGAGCCAGCGTGAGGTCTTCGACGACGACCGTGCGGACGTTGCCACTTGTCGTGGCAACCGCGGCGGCCAGATCACGTTGCACCTCGAGAGTTCGCCAGCTTGACGGCCGCCGTGCGCGATGGTGAGCGACGCGCTCGGCCATCTCCGCGTCCTCGATGGTCGCCGTGGCGACGTACACGACGGGGTCGCCGCACTCGAGTGCCAGGCGCTCAACGAATGCGGACTTTCCGGACCGAGCTCCGCCGAGCACAAGGGCTCGTCGCGGGCCGGAACTTAGAGTGTTACGAGCCGGGGGCACACCCGCAGCCGTTCGGCCGTGACGATCGCCTTGAGATGCCCGATCGCCTCGTCCAGGCGGTCACGCTGGTTGACAACCACGTAGTCGTACTCGCTCATGCGCTGCATTTCGCGCTCGGCTGTCTGCAAACGAATCGCGCGCTCGTCGGCAGTCTCCGTGCCTCGTGCGGCCAGTCGGGGCTCGAGCTCGTCGAGTGTGCGTGGCCGCAGAAAGATCGTGATGCAGTTCGGCAGCTTCCACCGGTACGTGCCCGCGCCCTGCACATCCGGGGCGATAATGACGTCCTTACCCTGACGCAGCCCCTCGCGGATGCTCTGCAGTGGCATACCGTAGCGGTACAGGTTGTGCACGACGGCGTGTTCCAGAAACTGGTCTCGGCTCAACAGGTCGTCGTATTCGAGATCTGAAAGGAAGTAGTAGTGCGTGCCGTGGACTTCACCCGTCCGTCGCGGGCGAGTGGTGGCGGTCACGCAGTGCGTGATCGGAAAGCGCTCTTGCTTGAGGCGTTCGATCAGCGTGGACTTGCCGACGCCCGACGGTCCGGACAGAACGAACACCAGCCCGCTGGCGCGCAAATCTGGCGCCAGCTCCGCGCTCACTCTTCGAAATGAGTTTTGACGCGCTCACCCTGACGGCAGTGCGCGACGAGCTCGAGCCTGCGTTGACCGATGGTCGCTTGCAGCGGCTGGTGTTCGTAGACGAGCTCAGTCTGGCAGTCGAGTGCTTTCGGCCAGGCGTGGGCAGCACGTTCGTGTTGCTCTCCGCACATCCTGAACACGGACGCGTTCAACGCCTGGATGCTTTCCCCGGGCGGGGGCTCGAAAAGGACACTCCCTTTTCGCTGCTCGTGCGCAAGCACATGCGCGCGGCGCGGATCCATTCGATCCGCCAGCCGAGGCTGGAACGCGTGCTCGAGCTCGACTGCGAACAACACGACGCCTCCGGCCAGCAGTACAGAGTGTCGCTGATTGTAGAAGCGATGGGCAGACGCGGCAATCTCGTCCTCGTGGACGCCGCTGATGGAACCATCATGGACGCCGCGCGACGCAGCCCGCCGAGTCGCAATCCGCGACGCCCGGTGCTCCCGCACCTTGCGTATGCACCACCGCCGCCGCAGGCGCGGCTGCTGCCCGAGGAGCTTTCGGCCGAACGGCTACGCCTGGAGTCGAGCGGTCGCACGAGCACGCTTGCCCGTTTCCTGTCCGACACTCTGGCTGGACTCTCGCCGTTGGCCGGGCGCGAGCTGTCTTTTCGCGCTATCGGCAGCGTCGATGCGCCGCTCGAGGCGACCGATTGGCAGCACGTCGTCGAGGTTGCGCGTGCATTCTTCGCGCCCGTCGATCGCCACAACTGGCAGCCGACGCTTGCGCTCAGAGAGGGTGCACCCGAAGCGTTCGCGCCGTACGAGTTGATGCACCTTGCGGTCCAGGGCGCGACAGTGCGCCACTGCAGCAGCATCAGCGACGCGATCGCGATCTATTACGCGTCGGCCCGCACGCCGCAGCGCGGTGACCCGCTGGGCGCCGAACGACGGGCCCTGGCGCCATTGTTGGAGCGGGGCATTGGGTCGACACAGCGCCGCGTGCGTGCGTTGGAACTGCAGCTCCAGTCGGGTCAATCGCAGCGCGAGCCACTTCGGCGCGCCGGCGAGCTTCTTCTCACGCACCAGGCGGACGTTCCTCCCTCGTCTACAGGTGTGAGCCTCGACGGCGACGAGATTGCGCTGGACCCGGACCTTTCGGCCGTTGAAAACGCCCAGGCGTACTTCGCGCGGTATCGCAAAGCACGCGAAGCGGAGGAGCGGGTGCCCGAGTTGCTCGAGGACGCCCGTCACCATCTGGAATATCTGCACGAGCTGCGGGC
>JAFAPL010000542.1 GCA_019247135.1 Chloroflexota bacterium
CACGGGTGGCGATTGTCACATCCGGCGGATTGAGCCACTTCACCGTCGACGAGGAGATCGATCGGCTGGCGTTGAAGGGCCTCATGGAGGCGGATGGCAACATTCTGTCGACGTTGCCGCGCTACAAGCTCCAGTCCGCCACCACGGAGATTCTGAACTGGGTCGCCGCGGCGGGCGCGATGGGTGAAACGCCGATGGAGCTCATCACGTATCAGCCCGGCTACCGCTCGCCCGCGGGCACCGGCTGCGGCTGCGCGGTCGGCCGTTGGGAGCCCAGGAACGGCAGCTAGCGGCCTGTCCAGCAAGGCTGCACCGATTCAGTTCGGTACGGTCCGTGTCATTCTGAGACGAAGCCGAAGACAACATGGAATGACCGACTCACAATCGCTGAGGCGTAGGTTGCGCCGAGTAGCGCCGAGCTACATGCGAAAGGAGTCGGTCGTGAAACAGGATAAGGCTTTCGTTGGACTGGATGTGCATCGGGAGAAGATCGCCGTGGCGATTGCGGTTGGACGTGACGCGCCGCACTTCGAAGGCGTGATCTTGAACCGCCCGGAGGCGGTGCGCAAATGGGTGCACGCGGTACGCCGACGCTACGCGCAGCTGGAGGTGACCTACGAAGCCGGGCCGTGCGGGTTCGTGCTGTACCGCCAGTTCGAGCAGTTGGGCGTCAGCTGTCGTGTGGTGGCCCCGTCGCTTACCCCCATGCCAGCCGGTCCACGCATCAAGACCGATCGGCGTGATGCGCTGCTGCTGGCGCGGCTGCTGCGCAGCGGCGACCTGACGTCGATCTGGGTGCCAGATGCCGAACACGAAGCGCTACGCGACCTGGTGCGTGCGCGCGAAGCCGCACTGGCGGACCGCGTGCGGGCCACCAACCGTCTGCGCAAGTTGCTGCTGCGAGCTGGCGCCCAGCCACCCCTTCGCGTCAAGCCCAACACGCGTGCCTATCAGCGCTGGCTGGCTAGCGTGCAGCTGCCCTACCCCACCCAGCAGTTCGTGCTGGACGAATCCAGAGCCGCCGTCGCCGAGTGCCAAGCACGCGTCCAGCGCCTGGAAGACGAACTGCGTCGGGTGATGGCCAGCAGTGCCTACGCACCGCTGCTGGCCGCGTACCAGTGCCTGCGCGGCGTGGGGCCATTGACAGCGGTGACCCTGGTCGCCGAGTTGGGCGACCTGCGTCGCTTCAAATCGCCACGTGCGTTGATGAGCTACGCCGGCCTGGTCCCGAGTGAGTACTCCAGCGGTGACACGCGCCACCGCGGTGCTCTGACCAAAGCTGGCAACGCCCACGCGCGGCGCGTACTGGTCGAGGCTGCCTGGCACGCGCGCCACAGCCCGCGCGTCGGCCTCGGTCTCGAGCGCCGTCAGGCCGATCAGTCTGACGTGCTGCGTGCCCTCAGCTGGAAGGCCCAGAAGCGCTTGCACGCGCGCTATGCGGCGCTGGTCCACCGCACCCACAACCCCCCAAAGAGCGCCGCGGCCGTGGCCCGTGAACTGGTCGGCTTCGTCTGGGCCATCGCTCAGCACGTCCCGCCGCCAAGCCGGCAGCCGCTGGCAGCCTGAGTGAGGCGCATCGGCTACCCAGTGAACAACCAGGCGTGTCCAGTGGCGGGCGCAACGGATCGGCTGGGGCTTCGGTCGGAGCACCCTTGGCGGATTCTTGGCGCACTGGAGCCCGTGCTCCGGCACGCGCGCGCGAAGACAGAGGCAGCTCCCGGCGGATCGGTGTCATGCGGTGAGGTTCTGCGGAGCCTCCAGACCCGCGTATATCAGGCTGATCTACCGTCGCGTCAGCGCCCCGGTCGGTCCGTTGCGCCCGCTACTCGGCCGCCGCCGCACCCACCATCAACACCGTGCGCCAATCACAAGCACCGGCCTGCGCCGTCAGCCAGCTTGACTCCGGCATTCCATATCAGAATCCGCGTCTGCTTGTTTTCACGAAGTCACGGATCCTTCGCTCCGCTCAGGATGACAAACCATCGGGGTCAAAAACTGCCGCGCACAGGCGCTAG
>JAFAPL010000582.1 GCA_019247135.1 Chloroflexota bacterium
CCAGGACGCGGGCGTGGCGTGTCTGTCGGGCACCGCGTTCGGCAGCCACGGCGAGGGCTATCTGCGCTTCAGCTACGCGAACTCGCTCGAGAACATTGAGCTGGCACTGCAGCGCATGCAGGCGCTGCTCGAACGGGCGCCGGTGGCGCGAACCTCTTCTTAGACGGGCGGCCGCCTGGTGTGCCAGTCCGTCGTGGACTCGTACGCGGCGGCAACACGCAGGAGAAGAGACTCCGCGAATGGCGGCGCCATCAGCTGAAGACCCACGGGTAGACCGTCAGAAAAGCCGCACGGGATGCTGATGGCAGGCGCGCCTGTCAGGTTGCAGGGCACGGTGGCGCGATTGGCGATCGCACGCGGCGCGACATCGAACGGGCCGCCTCGGTCGAAGGTGCGGCCGATCTCGGGCGCTACCAGCGGCACGGTCGGGGCTGCCAACACGTCTACCGAGCGGTACGCCTCGGCGAAGTCCGCCTGAATCAACGCCCGCATTTGCTGAGCGTGCAGGTACTCGGTCGCACGTACGAGCAAACCGCCGCGGATGCGCTGCAGCACATCGCGTCCGTAGTCCTGTGAGCGGTCGCGCAGCCAGGTGGCGTGCCACGCCGCGGCCTCGGTGCTCATGATCACGTTGCCCGCGACCTGCGCGTGCTCGACGTGAGGCAGCGAGACCTCGCTCACGGAGGCACCCAGCGACTCCAGCATCCCCACGGCCGAGCGGACCAAGTGCTCGACCTCGGGCTCGACGAGATCGAAGAAGTACTCACGCGGGACGCCGACCCGCACGCCGTGGAGGCCGCGCTGCAGATCGGCAATGTAGTCGTCCACTCGGGTTGTGCTGGAGGCCGGGTCGCGCTCATCACGGCCAGCGATGGTCTGGAGGATCAGGGCGCAGTCGGCCACGGTACGCGCGATCGGTCCCGCGTGGTCCAACGACCAGGCCAGCGGCAGGGCACCCGCGCGGCTGACGCGGCCGTACGTCGGCTTGAGACCGACCACACCACAAAAGCTCGCCGGCGCCCGGATCGAAGCGCCCGTGTCGCTGCCCATACCGGCGACGCACAGGCTGCTCGCGACCGCGGCGGCTGTCCCTCCGCTGGAGCCGCCGGGCACGCGCGTCGTGTCCCAGGGGTTGCGAACCACGCCGTAATGCGGGTTCTCGCTCGTGATGCCGAACGCGAACTCGTGCAGGTTCTGCTTGCCCAGGATCACGCCGCCAGCGTCGCGAAGGCGCCGCACGACGGTCGAGTCCTCGTGCGGGACGTTGTCACGGAGCAGTTTGGAGCCCATGGTGTTCGGGACCCCGGCGACGTCGAACAGGTCCTTGATCCCGAGCGGGATTCCGTGCAGTGGGCCGCGCCAGCGCCCCTGGGCGATCTCGGCCTCGGCCGACCGAGCCTCCGCGCGGGCGGTGTCCCCGAGGACGCAGATATAGGTGTTGAGCTTGTTATCGAGCCGGTGGATGCGCTCCAGGTAGGCGTCAGTCAGTTCGACGGGCGACAGTTCCTTCGCGCGTAGCTTTTGCTGGAGTTGAGAAATTGACAGCGCGCACAGGTCGTCGCTCATCGCGGCGTCGAGATGAGCGGCGGCTCGACGCGTTTCAAGTCGGCCTGCGGGAATTTCCCGACCGCCGACGAGAGCGCGGCGTACCAGGCTAGCAATGCTTCGGCATCCTCAGTTGAAACGTCGCCGCCGACGGTCGACTGAACGTACTCGGTCAGCGCCGCCGCATCGTCGCTCTGAGACATCTACGCACGATGGTATGTGGCGCGGAAATTTGCGGCGCGCCGCCTCACACGTTGACACTGACTGAATGCGAGCGCTCAGCGCCCAATTCAGAATCGAACTCGTGCTTGCGCTCAGGCGCGGTGAAAGCGTGCTCATCACGCTCGTCGTGCCCGTCGTGTTGCTCGTATTTTTCGGCGTTGTGGCGGCCAGTCCGCCGGATTTCCTCGTGCCCGGGCTGCTCGCGCTGGCCGTGATGTCAACCAGTATGGTCAGCCTGGGTATCGCCACGGCCTACGAGCGCTACTACGGCGCCCTGAAGCGCCTGCTCGGCTCGCCGCTACCGCGAGTCAGTTTGCTGGCGGCCAAGACGCTCGCGGTGCTCGTGATCGAGTTCGTACAGGTCGTCCTGCTGCTCGTGATCGCACGCGTGGGCTTTGGCTGGTCGCCTTCTGGCTCGCTGCTGGAAGCGATTGCGGCGCTTGCCCTCGGCAGCGCCGCCTTCGCTGGCCTGGGACTCCTGATGGCCGGCACCCTGCGCGCGGAGGCAACCCTCGCCGTGGCCAACGGACTCTATCTCGTGTTCCTGCTCTTTGGCGGCTTCATCCTTCCACTCGATCGGCTGCCGGGCGTGATCGGCGGAGCGGCCCACGCCCTACCAGCGGCCGCGCTCACCGACGCGACGCGGGCTGCCCTCTCGGACTCGGGTCAGGGCGTGCTCGGCCCGTTGGCGCTCCTGGCAGCTTGGGCCGTACTCGGGATCGGCGCCGCCGCATTGACGTTCCGCGCTGAATGAGGCGAACGGCGGAGCCCGTTCAGGCGCGAGCGCAGGTACAGGCCGTAAGCACCGAGGACGACGACCGTCAGCGCGAGCGCCGTCAGCAGAAATGGCGCGTATTGATCAAGCCCAAGCATGCGCGCGCGCCTCAGAAAGCTGCTCGATCTCCATCCTGACGCGGACCAGAAACGCGTACAGCAGCGTGAACGCAAGCAGCGACAGCAACAGCACCCACACGACGCTGCTCGAAGGCTGCTGGTCAGCCAGCGGCCCGATCACGGGCTGCGGGTGCAGCGTTCGCCACCAGTACGACGAGAGATAGACGATCGGCACGTCGACGAAAGCGATGATCCCGACGATAGCCGCGTAGCGAGGCCCGCGCGGCGGCTCCGCGTACGAGCGCACCATCAGGTACGCCAGATACATGAACCACAGGATCAGCGTCGTGGTCAGCTTGGGATCCCATGACCACCAGGTGCCCCAGATCGGGTAGCCCCAGATGGAGCCGGTGATCAGCACGAGGCTGGTAAACACAACGCCGACTTCGGCCGAAGCACGACCAAGCTGGTCCCAGCGAGGCGCGCCGGTGCGGAGATAGGCGATGCTCGCGCCGAAGACGATGAAGAAGGCCAGGAACGCGACCCACGCCATCGGCACGTGAAAGTAGACGATTCGAGCCGCATCGCCCTGGACGCGGTCGGGGCGGGCTACGAAGAACAGGCCGTAAGCGGCCACGGCGAGGCCGAGCGCGGAGATGTAGCCGAGGACGCGCGTCATCGGCCGGAACGGTAGCGCGCGCAGGCGCGCGGTTCAATGAAACAGGACGAACTGCGCGCGTTGAACGATCTGGATGCAACAGCGCCAGCCCGCGAAGTGATGGCCGCGACCGAGGTGCCAAGGGAGTTATTCATGTGGGCTGCCGCTTCATGAGCCAGAGCAATCAACTTGACGTTGAACGATCTGGGTGCAACAGCGCCAGCCCGCGAAGTGACGGCCGCGACCGAGCTGGGCAAGGGAGTTATTCACGCGGGCTGCCGCTTCATGAGCAGGAGCAATCATCCTGGGTGCGAGACGGCTGCGATACGCCGGTTGAGACGCATACGTCGCGGTAGTCGAGCGTGCCGAGGGTTTCTCAGGCCGTGAGGTGCGCGCTTGCGGTTACGCTGAATACGTGCCCGTTGAGATCAAGGTCGGCCCGCCCGTCATCACCATCAATCAGGGAACCGTGTTCATGGTTACCGACGAGCGCGGCGAGATCGACGCGGGCGGCGAGCTCGGCGTATTCGCAGGCGACACCCGCCTGGTCAGTCACTACAAGCTGTACATCAACGGCTCGCCGTGGACGCTGCTCACGTCGTCCGCGGTGCGTTACTACGCCGCGCGTTTCGAGCTGGTGAACCCCGAGCTCGAGATGGACGACGGCCACCTCACCGCACATGAGGTCGGCTTGACGCTTCGGCGTCGCGTGCGTCTGTCGATCCACGAGGACCTGGACCTGGTCAGTTACTCCAATCGAACCGTGCATTTCCAGCTCGAGATCGTCGTGCGATCCGACTTCGCCGATATCTTCGAGGTGCGAAACCACAAGCTCATTCGCCGGGGAAACATGCTGACGCGCTGGAACGATGAGCGGTGTCAGCTCAAGACCACGTACAGGAACGGTGATTTCCATCGCCAGACCCTGTTGCACCTGGTCGATTTCGACTCACGACCCCAGTACTCGAATGGTCGTCTCGTCTTCGATGTGACGCTCGAGCCAGGTCAGTCCTGGCACACGTGCAGTTGCCAGCACCTGGACGACGGCCGCGGGCTGCGGACCGCGCGCGTATGCGAGCGCGCCAGGGACGTCGAGCACGACGAGATCGGCGCCCGTCAGACCGAATGGATGACCGAAGCGACGCAGCTCACCTCGGCCAACGAGGACGTATACCGGACCTTCACGCAGTCGGTCGAGGACATGGGTGCCCTGCGCATGTACGAGCAGGACCTGGCGCGCAACGTCTGGGTGCCCGCGGCCGGCGTGCCGTGGTACGTGGCGCTGTTCGGACGGGACAGCCTGATCGCCAGTCTTCAAAACATGATCGTGTCGGGGCCCTTCGCGCGCGGCGCCTTGCAACGTCTGGCCGAGTACCAGGCGGACCAGATCGACGATTGGCGTGACGCGGAGCCCGGCAAGATCCTGCACGAGCTACGGGTAGGCGAGCTGGCCTATCTCCACAAGGTCCCGCACACGCCGTACTACGGCACGGCCGACGCGACGATCCTCTACCTGATCGTGCTGCATGAGACCTGGCGATGGACCGGGGATGACTCCGTCGTGCGCGCGCACCTGGACACGGCGCGGCGTTGCCTCGAATGGATCGACAACTATGGCGACCTGGACGGTGACGGCTTTCAGGAGTACCGCACCCGCAGCTCACAAGGCTACGAAAATCAAGCCTGGAAAGACTCCTGGGATGCCGTCATGTACCCCGACGGCACTCTGGTCAAGCAGCCCAAAGCGCTCGTCGAGCTGCAGGGCTACGTATTCGATGCGCGCATGCGCATGGCCGAAATCTTCGACCACCTGGGCGATGCCGCTGGCGCCGAGAAGCTACGCGGCGCGGCCATGACGCTGCGCGACCGCTTTGAAGAGGCGTTCTGGTGTGACGACCTCGGCTTCTACGCTTTTGGACTCGATCCGGCCAAAAAGCCGATCAAATCGCTGGCCTCGAATCCTGGTCAGTGTTTGTGGAGTGGCCTGCCGCGTCGCGATCGCGCCGAACGCGTCGTCAGGCGTCTGCTGGAGGCAGACTTTTTCAGCGGCTGGGGTATTCGAACGCTCGCCGCAAGTCATGCGGCGTACAACCCGTACTCGTATCACCGCGGCTCGGTCTGGCCGCACGACAACGCGCTGATCGCGCTCGGCTTCGCCCGATACGGCTTCTTCGACCAGGCAGCCCGCGTGGCGCATGACGTCTTCGACGCGGCCAGCTGTTTCGAAGGGTATCGGCTGCCCGAGCTGTACGCCGGGCTCGCGCGGCGGCCATGGTCCTTTCCAGTCCAGTACCTGGGCGCCAACATCCCGCAGGCGTGGGCGGCTGGCAGCGTCTTTCATCTCATCCAGGCACTCCTTGGACTGCGTGGAGACGCGCCGCGAGGCCGGCTCTACGTGCACCCGCACCTCCCCGCCTGGCTGCCTGACGTAACCCTGCGAGGCGTCGAAGTGGGTCCCACGCGGTTGACGCTGAGGTTCTGGCGTGAAGACCACCGAAGCTGTTGGGACGTGCTCGATCAGACCGGCGGCCCAGAGGTGCAGATCGTGGACGAAGCCTGGCAGCCCTGGTGAGAGCTGCCCAGCGGCCGGCGGACACCGCGGTCGTCCAACCCGGAGCCACGGCGGCGGCGCGCGCAGCCCGCGGACGAAGCCTGCGCGCGTTCCGCAATCCCAACTACCGTCTGTATTTCTTTGGCCAGGGCATCTCACAGATTGGCAGCTGGCTCCAACGAGTCGCCCAGGCGTGGCTCGTCCTCGACCTGACCGACTCGCCGGCGGCGCTGGGCATCGTGACGGCCGCCCAGTTTCTGCCGATCCTGATCCTTTCGCTGTTCGGCGGAGTGATCGCGGACCGTCTCCCACGGCGGTCGCTGCTGTACGTGATCACCGTCGTCCAAACGGTCCAATCGATCTTCCTCGCCGCGCTCACGCTGACGGGCACCATTCAGCTGTGGCACGTGTACGTGCTCGCAGCAGTCCTTGGCATCGCGTCTGCCTTCGAGATGCCGACACGCCAGGTCTTCCTGTCCGAGCTGGTGGACCGCGACGAACTCCAGAGTGGCGTGAGTCTGAACTCGTCAGTGTTCAACGCGGCCCGCATCGTGGGGCCGGGCATCGGCGGCGTCATCATCGCGGTCTCCGGGGTGGGTTGGTGCTTCGCGCTGAACGCGATCAGCTTCGCGGCCGTGCTCATCAGCCTGGCAATGATGAACATCGATCGCCTGCGCGACATCAAGCGTCCGCCGCGCGCCGCACTCTGGACTCAGCTGGCCGATGGCATCCGCTATTCGGCGAGCACGCCGGCGCTCGGGTTCCCCTTGCTGATGCTCGCGGTCATCGGCACGTTTGCCTACAACTTTGGCGTGACGCTTCCGTTGCTGGCGCGCTACGCGCTGGACCTTGGCGCGGTTGGGTTCGGCTCGCTGAATACCGCGATGGGCGTTGGATCGCTCGCGGGAGCGCTCGCCGTGGCGGCGCGTCTTTCGCCGACGAGGACCGTACTGCTGACGGCAGCTGGCGCGTTTTCGGCCCTCCTCCTGACGGTGGCTCTGAGTCCGTGGTTCGTGCTGACGCTGGTGCTCCTGGTCGGCGCGGGCGTGGCCAGCGTCACGTACTCGGCCGTCACGAATACAACGCTGCAGTTGAACAGTCGCGAGGAGTACCGCGGCCGTGTGCTCAGCCTGTACACGCTATTGTTCGCCGGCTCGACGCCGATCGGTGGAGCGATCACCGGCTGGCTGGCCGACGCGTGGGGCATACGTGTGACGCTCGGCCTCGAGGCGGGGGTCTGCCTGGTGGCCACCGCCGCTGGGGTCGCCTGGACTTCTGCCCGCGCCCGGCGCATGGCCTCGAACTAGCCCGCGCTGACGAGTTCCGCGGTGGCTGAGCGGTACGACACCATCGTTGTCGGGGCTGGACCGGCTGGCAGCGCAACCGCGTGTTTGCTCGCGAAACGCGGGCAACGCGTCCTGCTGGTGGACCGCGCACGCTTCCCGAGACCGAAGCCGTGCGCCGAATACGTCAGCCCCGGCGCGGTCGGCATCCTGGAGCGTCTCGGCGCCCTCTCGCAGGGCGACCTCGGCCGCTGGCTCGATGGCATGCGCATCATCGCCCCCAGCCAGGCAGCTTGTCTGCTGACGTACGGCTCACGGCGCGCGGCGCTGTCGGTCCCGCGCCTTCGGCTCGATAGCGTCTTGCTGGGCTGCGCCACTCGGGCGGGTGCGGAACTCCGCGAGGGCTACGGCGTGCGGGGGCTGCTGCGCAACGACGAACAGAGTTGTGTCCGAGGCGTGGTCGGCGCGGACGGAGCACGGATCGAGGCGCAGCTTGTCGTCGGCGCGGATGGCTTGCACTCCGTGGTGGCCCGCGACCTGCGTCTGCGCCGACCACGGCACTGGCCGAGACGATTGGGGCTCACCATGCACATCGAGGGCGTGGACTGGTGCGAGAGGCACGGCCAGATGTGGGTTGGCCGGCACGGCTACGCTGGGGTCGCGCCGCTCGACGACGACGGACTGGTGAGCGTCGGGGTCGTGAGCGCGATTCCAAGCGGCCATCTTGGCGATCCGAAACACGCGTTCTGGCGCGTCGTGCGACAGTTTCCGCAGCTCGAACATCGGCTCGCGCGTGGCCGCTGCGCCAGTGCTCCTCGGGGTGTTGGTCCGTTGGCGACACGTGTGCGCCGGTGCGCGGGTGACGGCTTCGCGTTGGTTGGGGATGCCGCGGGGTTCTTCGATCCGTTCACGGGCGAAGGCATTTTCCGCGCGCTGCGCGGCGCCGAGCTGCTGGCCGCGTATGGACCGCGGCAGTACGCGGCGGCCCGCATGCGCGCGTTCCGCCCGAAGGAGCAGTTGACCGCGCTTGTTCAGGTGTTCGTACAGCGTCCGCGGCTGATGGAGCTTGCGGTGAAACGACTGCAACGACGGCCCGTGCTCGCCCGCCGGTTGGCCGATATGCTGGGCGACCTGGAGCCGGCAAGCCTCGACGTCGCCTGGCGGCTGCTCGCGCCGTAGCGTCGTGCACACCCAGCTTCGTCGCAGCGTGTCTGCCGATCCAGACCTCCTGTTCGAGCTCGCCGCGCGGGTCGAGGACTGGCCGCGCATCCTGCCGCACTACCGCTGGGTGCGCGTGTTTGGCATGCTCGATTCCGAGCGACGACTTGTCGAGATGGCAGCCCGCAGAGATGTCGCGGGCCCGCTGAGCGTGCCGTTGTGGTGGCGCTCAGTCCAGCTGATCGACCGTCCTCGGCGACGCATCGGCTTCGAACACGTCGCCGGCATCACCCGAGGCATGACGGTTGAATGGGCGATCGACCCACGCCCGAACGGCTCGGACGTCGTGATTCGGCACGCTTTCGAGCCGCGATGGCCGGCGCCCGACTGGCTGGTGCACGCGGTCGTGGGCGAATACTTCGTGAATGATGTCGCGGGCCGCACGCTCGACTATCTGGCCCGCAAAGCCCGTTGACAGGTCGGCGGCGCGTGCCACACTTACGTTTGATCGAATGGCCCCTGCTCGAGCGCGCCGCCCGTATTCACCAGCGCTGCTTGCCTGGTTGCGTCTGGTGCGCGTGTTTCAACAGATCGATCGCGCCTCGACGGACTCACTCCGCCCGCAGCAGATCAGCCCGGCCCAACTGGACGTACTGGCGAAGGTGGGGATCTCCGAAGGCATCAATCAGCAGGAGCTCGCCGATGCTCTGCTGGTCACCAAAGGCAACGTGTGCCAACTGCTCGACAAGATGGAATCGAACGCGCTCATTGAGCGTCGCCCATCGGGTCGACTCAACCGGCTCTTCCTGACGGAGAAGGGTCGCGTCATCTTCGAGACGATCGTCCCGCGCCACGACACGCTGATCGGCGGCTATCTCGGCGCGCTGTCCACGAGCGAGCAGCGCGAGCTGCTGCGGCTACTGCGACGGGTCGACCATTCGCTGGAGCGCGCCTGACCCAGCAGCGGGTGGTAATAACCGGGATCGGCGCGCTGACGCCCATCGGCCATGGTGTGGATGGCCTGTGGGCAGGCGTTCTCATGGCGCGCTCGGCGGTAAGGCGGATCACGCGCTTTGACGCGACACCGTTTCGCTGCCAGCTCGGGGCCGAGATCGACGATCTGCCGGTCCTGGACGGGCGTCGCGGGCGTCGCCTGGACCGGTTCTCGGCGCTGGCCGTGATCGCCGCGCGGCAAGCCGTCGCTGACGCGGGGCTCGAAGGCCCGATGAGCCAGAGTGCGGGTTGTTATGTCGGCACGGCGCTAGGTGGCGTCGCCTTTGCCGAGGAACAGCATGCGGCATACCTCAAATCCGGCGCGCGCGGAGTCAGCCCGGCTCTGGCGCTGTCGGTGTTCGGGGCAGCCGGCTCGAGCAATGTCGCCATCGAGCTCGGCCTGAACGGACCTTGCGGCGCCAACAGCAACTCGTGTGCGTCGGGCGCAATTGCGATCGGGGATGCCTTTCGGCTCGTGCGCGACGGACACACCCCGATGATGCTTGCTGGCGGCGTCGAAGCGCCTCTGGCGCCGCTGACGTTCGGCTCGTTCGCACTCATACGTGCCATGTCAATCGCCAACGAGGCGCCGCAATGCGCCAGCCGACCGTTCGACGCCGCCAGGGACGGCTTCGTTATGGGCGAAGGGGCGGCGATGCTGGTGCTCGAAGCGCTCGACCATGCCATCGCTCGTGGAGCTTGTGTGTACGCGGAGGTTCGGGGTTACGGGACGACAACCGACGCCCACCACATGCTCGCGCCTCTGCCCGACGGTGCACAGGCGGCGCGGGCGATGCGGCTCGCGCTGGATGATGCCGGGGTTTCGGCTCCCCAGGTGGACTATGTCAATGCGCACGCGAGCAGCACTCAACTTGG
The DNA here is from genome assembly GCA_019247135.1 of Chloroflexota bacterium. The sequence goes on from JAFAPL010000582.1 coordinate 10,121, forward strand.
CGACCGAGCCGAAGCGCACGCCCTTCTGGACGTCGTCGGACCGGCCGTCCCTGTCAGCGGCACCAAAGGCATGTACGGCCATCCGCTGGGCGCGTCTGGAGCGATCGAGACCGCAATCTGCGCCCTCGCGATCAAGTGCGGCTTCGTACCGGGCACGACGAACCTGGTCCAAGCTGACGCCGAGTGCCAGTTGAACCTGGTGCCGCCGTGCGGCCTGGACACGAAACCAGCGGTGGTGCTCAACAACGCCTTCGGCTTCGGCGGCATCAATGCCGCGCTGGTCCTCAGCGCGGCGTGAACGCCTTCAGCACGCCTGCCTGCGGATCGACGTAGGGCGACACATTCTGGCCATCGACGGGAAACACGCTGACGTCGTCCTGCGGCTCATAGCCGAGCTCCTGGCGCGCGCTGGAAAGATCCCAGTGATGCTGCGGGTTGTTGGAGGTCCCGTTGTAGATCCCGAACCGACGCTCCGTTTGCAGAGACAAGAGGAACAACTGCCCGATGTCCCGAGCGCTGATCCACAGCGGATTCAAGTCAGGATGATTGGGCGTGCGTGGCGTGAACCAGCCGATGCGGATGCAGATGATCGAGATCCCGAACGCGTCCGAGAAATACCGCCCCAGCGCCTCGCCGAAGGCCTTGCTGACGCCGTAGAGGCTGTCCGGCCGGATCTCACCCTCAGTCGGGATCGGCCAGCGTTTGTCGAGATTCCAGAAACCCATGGCGTGGTTGCTGGAGGCAAACACCACCTTGTTTGCACCATTCCGACGCGCGGCTTCGTACACGTTGTAGGTCGCGTCGAGGTTCACCCGACGGACGACATCCCAGGTGGCAGCCGTGCTCGGATCGGCCGCCAGATGCAGGATCGCCGAAGCGCCCTGCGCGACGCGTTCGGCCGCCGCGAGGTCGCTCACGTCGGCCACCATGGACTCCTCGCCGGGGTGGAGGTCCGTCGCATCTCGGAGATCCGCCAGTCGCAGACGATAGTGCTCGCGCAGGAGGGGTCGGACAGCCGTCGCGATGCGGCCTGCGCCACCCGTGATGGCCAGCAGACGGTCAGGCATACGCGATCCGCGCGAGGAGATACAGCGCCAGTGCGCCGGCGGTGAGCGTGTTCAGTCGCATGAGATGACGATAGTTGCCCAGCACTGCTTCCGGCTCGTACCGCACGGCCCACCACGTGATCGCGACCAGTTGAATCACCAACCCGCAGCCGACCAGCAGCGCGTCGGCAACACCGAAACGTCGTACAAGCACCACGAGCATGCTCGAGCCGCCAAGCAGGGTCGACATGAGCGCGAACACAAAACAGCGGCGCGGACCCCACACCGCGGCGAGCGTGCGGTCGCCGCGCGCCAGGTCTTCCTCGACCTGGTACAGCTGCGTCAGCGGATAGAGCGCGACGATCAACAGCGTTGCCGCCAGTGCGCCGAGCGCACCCTCGAGGCTTGCAGCGGATGCGAGGTCGCCGCGCGTGGCGGCCCACGCGCCGAGGAACGCCAGCACACCCTGGCCGAAACCGACAACGACGAGACTGCCGTACGTCCGCGATTTCAGGCGAATGCTCGGGTGCGAGTACGCGAATGAAAGCGCGGCGAACATCGCGTAGATCACGGCGAACGATGGATTTACCAGCCACGCCAGGAGCAAACCGACGAGCTTCATCGCGACGGCGAATGGCAGGAGCGCTTCCGAGACTGGCGGCGGCCGTTCGAGACCGCCGACCGGGCCGACGTCGCGGTCGTAGTACGAGTTGTAGGCGGTGGCCCCGCCATACAGAAACACGTGAAAGACGATGAAAGCGACGGCGACCGACACGCTCGGTCGACCGCCGGCAATGAGCCAGCCCCATAGAAAGACCGGCGCGAGCAGGAGCTGAAACGGCAGGCGCAAATGGACAACGAGGAGGGCTACGGTGCTATGGCGCACGCCAGGAGTCCGAGGCCGCCAAGCGTCTCTTCGACGTCGACATTGAGGAAACCCGCGGATCGTAGCGTTTGCTCGAGGCTCTGGATGCTGAAGCGGCCGTGCAAACGGCTGAAGGGCCGCCACAAGCTGACCGAGACGAGATGGCGCGGATCGCGGCTCACCTGCAGCACGGTCCGCAGGCTTGCTGGCCGCGTGTGCGGCTCCATCAGGACGAGGCGACCGCCCGGCCGAAGGACGCGTCGCACCTCGTCCAGGACTGCGCGTCTGTGCTCGACAAGGTAGAGGAAGCTGTGGCCCGTGCAGGCGTCGACACTGTGTTGGGTCAATGGCAGATGGGCGGCGTCGGCGCGCAGCCACTCGACATCACTGCAGCCCTGACGGCGGCGCGCCTGAGACAGCATGCGTGGGGCGAGGTCCACGCCGATCAGCCTTGCGGCGGGGAGGTTGCGCTTGAGCTCGAAGGTCGAGACGCCTGGGCCGCAACCGAGGTCGATCACCGTGTGTGGATCGATGGGCGCGAGCCGGATCGCCATCCGCGCACAGCTCTCGCGCCATGCCGCTTGTGCGGTGAACCACGCGTAGATATCAGCACCGAGGTTGAACAGCCACGCCGTCATCAGCCTGAAGTCTCAGTCTCGTTCAAGTAAGCGTTCATCCAAGCTGAACAATCTGGACGCAACAGCGCCAGCCCGCGCCGTCATCAGCTCGACGTCTCAGTCTCTTTCAACTCGTCCAAGTTGAACAATCTGGACGCAACAGCGCCAGCCCGCGCCCTCATCAGCTCGACGTCTCCGTCTCTTCGAGTGAGCCTTCGTCCCGCGGGCTGCCGCTCAAGCAGGCCAGAGCACTGCCCCGTCAGAGCGATTCGCCGTCCTCGGACTCCTCGTCCTGATCCTCTTCCTCTTCTTCAGCCACGTTGCCCGCCAGCAGCGACGCGCGCGTCAACGCCATGGCCGCGTCGATCAACGCCGTTCGAGCGTCGGACCGACTGCAGCTCAGCTCGTCCGACACCTCGGCCAGCAGCGGTTCGTGGCCATCGATCTCACCGGCCGCGTACAGGTCGAGCTCGTCGCCGTCCCCCTCACCATTGTCCTGGCTGTCGCCGACCACCCAGTTCGCCTGCCACGGCCAGGTGGCTGGGGACAGGGGCTCCGGCCAGCCGAACAGCAGCGTGGTTCCCCGATCCGGCACGTCCGGGTCCTCGACGAACGAGGCGCCAAACAACACGCCGCCCCGCAGAACCCTGGCCGCCGGACTCTCGTCCTCCAGCTCGTCGAGAGCCTCGCCGCGCAGGAGGTCGAGCGTGGCCGCCGCATCCCCGGTCGTCCACAACGCCTCCTCGGGTACGCCCACGTCTGAGGCGCGATCAGCGACCGATTCCGCGGCGCGCGCGTACGCGGTCTGGAGCTCCTGCTCGAGATTGCCCAGGTCCCGACCAACCGAGCGCCAGCGTCCGCTGGTCACGCTGCCGAGGCGCTGACAGGCAAGCGCCGCTGCCGCGACGTGCTCGTAAGCTGCCAGGTGCGCCGACGCGACGATGGCTGTCTGGACCGCTTCCACGACCTTTTGGGGCGCGGACATGGGTGCATGTTAGACGCCGTGCGATGGCGGCGCGGTCGATGCGCGGCGTATCAGCTCGTTTGGCAGGAGCACGTTCGGCGCTCGCGTGTCGTGGTCGGCGGCACTGGCCGTACCGTGCTCGATGACATTCAGCAGCAAATCCGCGGCCTGCTCCCCGAGCTGACGGATCGGCTGTCCGACTGTGGTGAGCGGCGGATTCGCCAGCGCGGCGAACGGGATGTCGTCGAAACCGACGATCGACACATCCTCCGGGATGCGCCTTCCCGACGAGCGCGCAGCCTCGAGCGCGCCCAGCGCCATCAGGTCGTTCAACACGAAGACGGCCGTGAGGGACGGCGAGTGCTCCAGCAGCTCCTGCATCGCCAGGCGGCCGCCTTCGATCTGGTGATTGCCATACGTGACCGGCACGCCCGCCCGATCGACGGCGAAGCCGGCGTCGCGCAGCGCGTCCAGGAAACCTGCTTCGCGGTCGGCCATGCCTTCGTCGAGGGGCAGGGCGGAAACGACGCCGATTGCGCGGTGGCCCAGGTCGAGCAAGTGCTCGGCCGCCAGACGCCCACCCTGGCGGTTGTCTGCGCAGACGGTCGGCAGGTTCGCGAGCGGGCTGTGGATCAGCACGACCGACAGGCCTTCTTCGACGGCCTTGTGTAGCTCCGGGACGATCGGGCTCATCTCGTCGCCGAGGCAGTAAATAGCCCCCGCGAGCTGCTGCGAGCGCACCAGCTCGAGGTACGACAGCTCGCGGCTCGGGTCGTATTCGCTGTTGCCCAGGACGAGCGTGTACCCCCGATCGCGCACGCGATCCTCCGCGCCGTGCGCGAACGCGGGGAAATACGGGTTCGTGATGTCGGGAATGATCAGCCCGAGTGCAAACGGGCGACGCCAGACGAGGCTCTGTGCGACGCGGTTCGGCCGATACCCCAGGCGCTCGATGACGGCCTCAACGCGATGGCGTGTCTGGCCACTGGTTGGGCGCTTCCCCGAGAGCACATGCGAGACCGTGCTGATGGACACATTCGCGGCGCGCGCGACGTCGCGGATGGTGACGTTTCCCTGGCGGCCTTCGTGGCTCACTCGACGGGCGGCATTCTACAGGTAGTGCTGCGACCCATCGTGCGTGTTCTGCGACCGGCGTTTCGTTGACGTGGTCGGTCGACTTTGTAGACTGCTAGACAAGACCGCTTCCACCAACGGAGTGCCCATGGCGCGTGTGACGCCCGATCCTACCTTCTATCCTTCGCCGCGCTCCGCGATGCAGGCGCCCGCCGAAACGCTCGCCTACGTCGCCGTGCTCAATACCGCCGCCGATGGCGCTCGGAAACGTCCGGACGCGCTGGCCGTGCTCGACGTCGATCCCACCTCGTCCAGCTATGGCAACGTCACCGGCCGCGTCGAGATGCCGAACGTCGGCGACGAGCTACACCACTTCGGCTGGAACGCGTGCAGCTCGGCCCTGTGCCCGTACGCGCCGCATCCGCACCTCGAGCGACGATTCCTCGTCGTGCCTGGATTGCGCTCCTCCCGCATCCACATCCTGGACACGAAGCCCGACCCCCACAACCCGAAGATCGTCAAAGTCATCGAGCCTGAGGAGCTGGCAAGAAAGACGGGCTATAGCCGCCCGCACACCAGCCACTGCGGGCCGGATGGCATCTACATGAGCGCGCTGGGCGCACCGAGCGGCGACGGTCCGGGCGGCATCTTCGTGCTGGATCACGAATCGTTCGACGTGCAGCGCGCCTGGGAGGCCGATCGCGGGCCGCAGCACCTCGCCTATGACTTCTGGTGGCATCTCGGTCAGGACACGCTGATCTCGAGCGAATGGGGCACGCCGAACATGGTCGAGAACGGGGTCAACCCCGAGCTCCTGCTGGCCGGTAAGTACGGCCATCAACTGCACGTCTGGGATCTGCGTTCGAGGAAGCATCTCCAGGCGTTGGACCTGGGCGCGGACCAGCAGATGGCGCTCGAGCTACGGCCGGCGCACGATCCGAACAAGAGCTACGGATTCGTCAATACGGTCGTGTCGTTGACGGACCTCTCCTCGGCGATCTGGGTGTGGCACCGCAAGAACGGCGCGTGGGCGGTCCAGAAAGTAATCGACATCGCAGCTCAACCTGCCAGCGAAGAGCAGCTACCGCCGGCGTTGAAACCGTTCAAGGCCGTACCGCCACTGGTAACAGACATCAACCTGACGCTGGACGATCGGTTCCTGTACGTCTCGTGCTGGGGCACCGGTGAGTTGCGGCAGTACGACGTCAGCGATCCGTTTGCGCCGCGCTTGACGGGGACCGTCACGATGGGCGGGATCGTCGAGCGTGCGCCGCATCCGGCGTCGGGTCCGCTGACAGGTGGCCCGCAGATGGTGGAGGTCAGTCGCGACGCGCGCCGCGTGTACATCAGCAACTCGCTGTACGCGTCGTGGGACGCCCAGTTCTATCCGCATGGCATTGGCGGCTGGGTTGCGAAACTGGATGCTGGACCAGACGGCGGCCTGGAGTGGGACGACAAATTTTTCGTGCCGTTCGCCGAAGGCGAGCGCCCGCACCAGATCCACCTGCAGGGCGGCGACGCATCGTCGGACTCGTACTGTTTTCCGAACTAGCACCCGAGCCCGCGTCGTGTGCCCCGTTGATCGGCCAGCAGCTCTGCTGAGGCAAGAGATGCCCATCAGCTATCTGAAGCGTTCAGAGTTCTGTGCCCGGCGAGCGCCGCGTGTTTGATTGGGCGACGCTGACGACTCAGTGGCCGTGGCTCGCGCTCGGCGTCCTCGGCGTGTATCACGGCCTCAATCCGGCCATGGGCTGGCTGTTCGCCGTCGCGCTCGGTTTTCTGCGAAAGAGCCGGCGCGCCGTCGTGGAAGCCCTGGTGCCCATCGCCATCGGCCACGAGCTGTCGGTCGCGGCGGTCGTCGGCGTGGTCGCAGCGACCCAAGCGATGCAGGTGCCAGACGTGCGGCCAGTCGGCGCCCTGGGGCTGATCGCCTTCGGCGTGTACAAGCTCAGAAGACCGCTGTCGCACCCGAAGTGGGTCGGCATGCAGGTGTCGCGGCGCGACCTCGTCGTGTGGTCATTCCTGATGTCGAGCGCCCACGGCGCCGGGCTCATGCTGTTCCCCGTGTTGCTCGGTTTGCCCGCGACGGCGCACGCGGAGGATCCCATCCCCGCCGGGCTGCAGGATGTGGCGGCGGTCTGCCTGCATACGGCCGCGATGCTGATCACCATGGCGGCGATCGCGCTGGTGGTCTACGAACGGCTAGGAGTGATGGTGCTGCGCAAAGCGTGGGTCAACGTCGATGCGATCTGGGCGGTGGCCGTGATCGTCGCGGGACTGGTGACGCTCTTCACCTGAGTCGTGGCGCCGACGAGTCCGCGACGGCGGAGGATGCGCCAGACGCGCGTAGCGGTCCATCCCTGGTCCACCTGCGGTGGCTGCTCGAGTCGATTCGGTGCCCCATCCACCATCGCGTCGATCGTGTTCACATTCACGGCGATCCGCCCGTCCTCGTCGCCACGCAGGAACTCGGGGAAACACCCGGTCAAGCGGCAGGCAGCCAGAATGCGGCTCTCGAGGTTGTCGGCGGCCTGCACCGCGCCCCACCGCCGCAGGCCGTCGGCGATGACGCCAGTGTCCATCGGCCACACGGAGCCGTTGTGATACGCGCCGGCTCGGAAACGCGGCGCGGTGCTCGACTTGGTCCGAATGCCCGCGCCGCCGAGCAGGTCCGGTTCGAGCATGCGCGCCATGAGCCGCTCCTGGAAGACCTGCGCATCGTCACCTGCAAGCAACATGCTGTCCAGCACATGCCCGGCAGCAGAGGCGACGACGCGAGCACTTCGCAGAGTGCCGTCGGCCTCCGCGGTTACCGCGTGGGCGAACGTGGCCAGGTCGGGCTGCCAGAATTCCGCCAGGACGCGCGCCCGTAACCGAGCGGCGCGATCGCGCAGCCAGGCAGGCTCGAACACGAGCGACTCGTGTGAGTGAGCCAATAACTCGGCCGCGTTCATCAGCGCGTCGTAGGCGTAGGCCTGGACGGCAATCGGCGCGTACGGGCGCGTCGAAGAGTCGATGATCGCGCCATCGGCGTGGTGATACGAGTCGGGCGAATCCTCCCACACCTGGTTGGCGATGCCATTCGGATTCGACCGGCGCACCCACAGGAATCCACTGCCACACGGGTCGTCCAGTCGGCCGACGATCCAGGCCGCCGCGGCCAGCAGGCTGTCACGCAGGGTGATCGAGCGCCACAGGCGATCGGTCAGCCGCTGGTCCAGGATGTCGTAGCCATAACGCCAGGTGTACGCGGCCAGCAGGTTGATCCAGTTGGGGGTGGTGTCGACCGCGCCGAAGTACGGAAACTCCCAGCCCGCCTCGACCAGCCGAATCGCGTGTGGATCCTCGGGACGGCGAAATTCATGCAGGATGCGCCCGGGCTCCTCCTCGCTGTTCGGGTTCGTCTGCACGCCCTGTAGCCTGGCGAGCTCCACCAGGGTTGAGCGTGCGACGGACGGAAAATCGTCGAGCAGGTCCATGGCCATGCGGATGGCGTCGCGGCCGAACAGGCAATGGAAGAGGCTGTCCGCGCCCGCGGATGCGAGGAGCGGACCGTTGATGCCGAGGTCGGCGAGATGCTCGACGCGAGCGAGCTCGCACAGGACCTCGGTGAGACGGCTGCTGATGGCGGCGAGAGTGTGCACGGGCGGGGCATTCCTTAAACGTCGGTGACGGCCCCGAACCGCGCACTTTCGGTCACAGCCATGTCGCGATTCGACGCTGAACCGGCGCTTCCGTGGCTACGGAACTACTTCAGCACCGCCCAGTAGCCCCGCGGTTGCGCGCTCGTCGCGGAGTTGTTCACGTCGGGCCGCGCATGCTCCGCTGTGCTGAGCCGCCCGGGAGCCGCATGGTTGGGCTATGCGCTCAAGGCCGACGCGCCAAGAAGCCCAACGCGCGGTACGGCTGCGCGAAGCGCCCTTCTTGCGGGGGGTCGCCACGGGAGCGAGCGCGCAGCGTAGCGAAGCAGCGAGCGGTGGCGGGGGGCCGCAGGCTCCCCCGATCCGTACTCTGCGAGCCAGCGGATCATGATCCGCTGGCCACGGGCGCTCATGAGCGCCCGTGCGGAGCCGCGCATGCGCGGCTCCGATCCAGATCTACTTCAAATTCCGCGCTTCGTAGGCGCGATCGAGGTCGCCCAAGCGCTCGAACAGATCTGCCGCTTCGTCGGCCAGCTCCGTCGCTCTGAGAGAGGCGCCGTGACCGAGCGCAACCCGTGCCTGCCCCAGGCGGCAATACGCCAGGATGGCGCGTGCGCCTGCGGTCACCGCCAACGCTTCGGCGGCCCGCAGCACCGCGGAGGCTTCGTCCAGGTCGCCCCGCTCGAGCGCGATCTCGCCGAGATCCTTCCGTACGTTCGCCTCGGTGACGGGATCGTCGAGGCCCATCGTGAGGACCTCTTCGTACAGCATCGAGGCGGCCTGCGGTCGGCCAGACTTTCTCAACAGATCAGCACGCGACGCCCGCGCGATGGCGACATCGTCACCGTGCCCGTGCGCGGCGAGCAGCGCTTCGGCTTCAGCAAGCAGTCGTTCGGCATCCGACACGTTGCCGCGCGCTCGGGTAGCGCGACCGAGCAGGCGCAGAGCGTGCCCGCGCCCGCGTGGCTCGGATGCGGCGCCCAACAACTCGGCTGCCTCACGTGCACGCTGGGCCGCTTCGGCATACCCGCCGCTGCCGAGCTCGTAATGCAGCACGCCCAATCGATACAGATTCCAGCCCTCGGCGCGCGCGTCGCCAAGCCGTCGAGCGGCCTCGATGGCGCGATGGAACAGCACTAACCCCTCTGACCACGCCCCGCCAAAGGAGAACACGTTGCGCAGCCCGTGCGCGAGCTGCAGGATCGCGCGATCGAAGCTCGCGCCGGGCGGTTGCGCCTCGCGCTCACGCGCCTGGACGCTCGCCGCCTGGGCGATGTTCATGATGTTGGGCAGCTCACGCTCGAGTCGCCCGAAGGACCGCCACTTGGCGACACCGCCACCCCACTCGTCGGCCAAAGCGGCGTAGTGCTCCGACAGGCGCAGCAATGCGCGTCGCTCGGCTTGCGGGTCGAGCGGCAGATGGCTCCCGACGAACCCGCGCGTCACCGCGTGCAGCTCGTAGCGACGGCCGGCATCGGTGGGCGCGCCACTGGATTCGAGCAGCGACGTTTCCAGCAGCTCATCCAGCGCGACCTGGGCGCTGTCGCCACCGGCGGCGAGCAGCGTCGCCCGAGCGGTCGGCGCCGCGAGCAGGGGCAGTGTGGCCAGCAGGTCCTGCGCACATGGCGAGAGGCCGGCGACGCTGGCCGCGAACATCTCACCGAAGACCTCGCCTTCGGCTCGGGCCAGGCGTTCGCGCACGCGCTCGACTGTCTGGCCACGCCGCAGTTGACCCACCGCCCAGCCCGCGAGCAGTGGGTAGTGGGCGGCCGCGGCCAGGGGGCTGGTCGCGGCTTGAGAGGCGGTCAACGGCGCACCGATGGCTACGGGCGCGGGCTCAGCCAGAGCGCGGCCCATTTCAGGCGCGCCCTGGCGTTCGGCTTCGGCCAGGAGCAGCGCGCGCACTGCGTCGGCCGCGAGCGGCTCCGGCATCAACGCGCGCACCTCGGCGGGCAATCGCCGACGCCCGGCAACGACCGCTCTGCTGCGCACCGGGAGATCGGCCAGAAAAGCGAGTGTCGCCGAGTCACCACGATCGACGTCGTCGACGAACAGCAGCACCGCGCGTCGGCTCAGCAGGTCACGTACGGCCTGCCGCCGGTCCTCCAGCGTGCGCGCGAGCAGGCCAGGGTAATCCAGCGTGCGCGCGACCGCTTCCAGGAGCGTGCCGAGTCCGCTCCCGTCTGAACACGCCGCCCACACGAACGCCTCGAAGACGGGTACGGCTCCAGCCTCATTCGTCAAGGGCTCCCAAGATCGCGCGGCGAGCTCGCAGGCGTCGGCGACGGCGTGCAGCAGCGCCGTTTTTCCAGAGCCGCCCGGACCTTCCACACCGATCACGGTGCCGCCAGGCTCGCCCAGCCAGCGCAACAGCGTCGCCAACTCGCGTTCGCGTCCGACGAACCGCGCGTATTCGGGCATCGGACGGTTCGACGGCAGTGGGCGTTCGACGATTTCCAGCCAGACCCGTTCGGCAAACGCTGTGAACGCCTGGCGGCGATACCGATAGAAGGTCGACTCGTTGCTCGAGAGCTCCTGCCAGCGATGCTGTCCGACGACGTGCTGCCGCAATGTCGCGTGCAGCTTTTCGGAGTCGCCGAGCTCCGGATCGTTCAGCACTGGCTCGAACGCGTGGCCGACCTCTGGAGGTGGCGCGCGGAACCAGCGATCGGTCAACACCTCGACAGCCGCGCGGGGTGACGCGGCCCCGGTTTCGCGGAGGACGCGGGCGAGGCCGCCGCCGGCCGGAAACACGGGCTCTTCACCCGCCGCGAGCGTCATCAGCAGCTCGCGCACAGCGTTCAGAAAGCCCGCGTCCATCCTCTTCCGCATTGTTGCA
>JAFAPL010000672.1 GCA_019247135.1 Chloroflexota bacterium
CCCTGAGTCAGCTGGCGGCATGACTCCTCGCTTCATGGTCGCCACGATCGTGCTCGTCGTCATTCTGGGCGTGGGTTTCGTTTTCGGTCTCGCCATCGGGTTTCCCTACGGCTATTACTCCGGCTGGTACGGCGGCACGTGCGCGCTCATCGACAACGAGATCGCCGCCAACATGGTCAGCGAACAGTCGCGGTGTACTGACGTGCAGCGCTATCCGTTCCTGGCGACGCCCACGGTTCCGACGCCGGGTCCCGCCGCTTGACAGAGCAAGTTTGGTAGCTGTTCTGCGAATTATCTTTACCAAGCCTGAGAACGATTTTCTGGGCCCCGAAAAGTCAAGACCTGAGTCATAGACCGTTTTGATATCGGACGCTCGAAACAGGCCGAAATCCGCTCGTTTGTGACACCGCTGCCCCCGACTGATCGAGCAGCGCCCTCCTGAGGTCCACTCAGCCAGTCGGGGTGCCTCGCACTCAGCATTCTAAGCCGCGCCCGCCCCCACGCTCGCACGGAGGGAAAACCCCAGGGCCTCTCAGGGGAGGCCCTGGGGTTCCAGGACTGCACAGGACGCTCCGCAGGCCCTCCGGTCCTTGCCACCCTACTCACGGACCCTCCCGACCCCCAGGGCCTCTCAGGCCCCTGCCAGGGCCCTCTTTTTCCCCCCACCGCCGCAGCTTGCTGGGGTACAGGGTCACAGTCGGAGGGAGGAGTCGAGTTGCTCTCGAAAAAAGGATTGCGCTTCGAGGAGTGAGCACAAAGACTGCCCGTATCAGCAGCACTCGCTCCACAGGGAAGGGAGAAGCAATCGTGACACCGAACCAGATCGCCACTATGAGCCCCGTTCCTCTTCGCCGTTTGCTCGACGCCACCGATGGCCACTACAGCCTGGACGGCTTTCTCAGCCGGCCCGATGGTCGGGAGATGGTCCAGCACTTCGCCACCGTGATCGACACCAGTGTTCGCAAGTCGGAGCAGGTCAAAGCTCTCCGCTCAGCCCTGATCCTCGCCGCCAAGCGGTGCCCAGAACTCGCCAGCGCTCGCCCCGGTATCAGGATCAGGCACTACGCCTCAGGAGCCATCAACGTCAGCCTGTGGACCTACGGCGGCACGTGCCGTTGCCACTTCGACGAGTACGAGTAAAGGGGAGACACAGATGCCAACCGGTCGCCCTCGCCCCATTCGCCCCACCGTCGACCAGTCGCCCATTCAGCCGGCAGTCGCCGAGAACAAGGAGTCAGACGTGAGCAAGTCAGCAGCCGCCAAGCAGGCCGTCGAGCAGGTGATCGAAGTGCAGCCCCTCCAGCACCCAGCCGTTTCCGAAAAGCGCGCCGCCGCCATCGCCGCTCGCAAGGAGCGCTCGGCAGCCCGCCGGTTGGCGCTGGAGACGATGAGCGATCAGGAGAAGGTCGAATTCAAGGCCCGCGAGCGTGAGCTTCGCCAGCAGAAGCGAGCCGAACGCCAGTCCAGCCGCAAGGTCCGCGTCGCCGTCTCCTGGCTGGAAAGCATGCGCGCCGCCATCAGTCGTCTGGCCGTCGCCAGCGCCGCCGGTCGGCCCATCCAGTACGGCACCGAATCCCTCCAGCCGAAGGAAGCGCTCAGCCGGTTCAGCGCCGCGATGGATACCGAGGTCGCCGAGGTGATTGGTCGCAAGGTCACCAGCCGCACCGTCGACACTTCAAAACTGTGGGTGGTCGTGCGGACCGCGCCAGACGGCAGCAAGCTCGCCTTCGAGAAGCGCTACCGTGGTCCCAAGGCCGAGTCGAACGCCAACCGTGCCGCGACCCGAGCACAGGTCCAGTTGCTCCACATGGGCATTGCCGACTACAGCTTCTCCGCCATGAAGCTCGCCGACGTGGAGTCGGCCGGCATCGATTTTTCCGTTCAGCAGCAGGCCGCCTGAGCCCGCCAGTTTTTTTCTCTCACTCAGGCAATGCCCTGGTTGCCAAGGGACAACCAGGGCATTTTTGCGTCGGGCACGTCAGGCCTGCCGCTGCCGCCGCTCTGCCCAGGACCTCGTCGACCACGTCCTCCAGTGCCAGCCGCAGCCAGCGCTCGCGAACGAGGCTCTGCGCCTCTCGGAGTGACCTGCACGATTCTTCGATGCAGCCAAGGGCGAACGCACGGTCTCTGGCCGACTCGGTGACGTTCCGCGTCGCCATCGTTCGCGGACAGTCCGTCACTTGCTCAATTCCGCCTGCTCGCGAGCCACGAGCAGGCGTTCCACGGCCCGCACGTCGACCAGCATCTTGCCGTCGATCCGACGCCCAGGCAGCACGCCCGAGACGATCCACTGGCGCACCTGATGCTCTCTGACGCCGAGGAACTGCGCCACGTCCGCCGGCGACCGCAGCTGCTCCGACGTCGGCGGCTCGACGGACACCGGCCGACTCATGGTCGGAGGAGGTTGAATGGTGCCCACAACCAGCCGACGCAACGGTTAGCGCTTTCGGCCGGTGGGCCCCGCAAGGCGTTGCGGGGTAGACCTCACTCCGTGCGTTGAGTGAGGCCACGTCGGTTCCGCGTCCGACGGCACCAGCCAGCCCATATTGAGCAGCGAGTGAAAGGTCAGGGGTGGCCAGGAACGCAGGACGCTGCCGTCAATCACGGCCCCCGGCGGCAATTCCACGCCAGCGGCAACCTTGAGATGACGGCGTAGCTCATAGGCCGCGGCACTGGTCGGGATCTCCAGGTAGCCGGCGCCCAGCAGCGACGAGAACGCGCCCCAAGTTCGCGCCTCGTCGCCGCTGACCTTCTCCCCAACGCCGAACCGATGATCGCCAACCGTGAACGATCGACGCACGACGTAGAAGCTGCACGACTCGCGCGCCTCGATGGCCGGAATGCGTCCCATCAGTGACCGACGCCGCGCTGCTGCCGGTCGAGCACGACCAGGTCGGGGTGCTGGTCCGCCGCCTTGACCAGTGCCGCCGCGTTGCTCAGCGTCGGATCGGTGTCCTGCAGTCGCTTGGCGACCGTCTCCAGCAGCACGAACGCACCGGTTTTTTCCATCTTGTGAATGTTGACCGATCCCGACTGGCCCCACGACGACCGCGGCGCTGGCGCATCGGCGTACTCCTGATTGTCGCGGTACTTCTGTACCAGGTCGGGCCGAGCGTCCATGGCGCGGACCAGCGCTGCCTCAGCGCTCAGCGAAACGTCAGACTTGCGAATGCTGGTCGCGATCTCCTGGAGCTGTTGGAGCGCTGTGCTCATTTTCAGATGACCTCTTGTGGCAAAAAAAGAAACCGAGGAGCACCCGGTCGGACCTGCACCGACAAACCAGGTCCGACCGGAGTCCCGAGAAAAGGAGCCCGCTGATGCCAAACAGCCGGCAGCCGTGAGTGTGCGCCCTCAAGCGGCGGAAACGGTAGACGTTGGATGCGCTAGTTTGCCGACGAGATCGGCGCGGACGGCGGCACTCCGCAGATCGGACAGACGAATGCCGTCGCGTCTGAACGCCGCCTGCAATCCGCGTCGGCTGGAGTAGCCGAGCCGCACGGCCAGCGCTTCGAGCGTGGGAAAGGGGCGGCCGGCGTGCAGGTCGTCGAGGGCGATCTCGACCACCAGGCGCACCAGCTGCTCAGGTTCGTAAAACGGCCGA
>JAFAPL010000581.1 GCA_019247135.1 Chloroflexota bacterium
CCTTCAACGTGATCCTCGAAGCGCGGCCGTAGGCGAGGGGTAGCACCGATCGCCGTCGCCTCCCGAGTGCCCAATCCTGGGCGCACGTCACGGGCGCACCGTGATGAGCACAACAGTTCAAGGAGATTTCAGATGTCGCAGATACAACAGTCCAGCCATAGCGTCAGCCGACGGAACCTCCTGCGCGCCGGACTGGCCGGAACTGCCGTCGGCCTGATGGGCGCCGTGCTCGCTCCAGCCTCATTTGTCGCAGCGCAGGTGGAGGGAGCAAGCGATGTCGTCGGCGAAATCTATCAGCTTCAATCCGCATTCCATCGCGCCAAGACAATGCAGGATGTCGATTTGATGCTGTCGCTGTGGGCGCCCGACTCAAGGCTCAACAGTCAGGGCGATCCGAACTCACCCTACGTCGGGGCAGAAAGCCAGAGAGCGTTCTGGCTGAACTCCGGCTCGTGGAAGTCTCATCGGCTATCGCTAGTCCCGTCGTTCAAGATCCAGATCGATGTCAAGTCCGACGACGCCGCCTGGATGTATTTCGAGTGCCACGACGTTGATAACTTCGATCAGTCCAACAGGTCCATCATCGCTGATCTTTTCATGGCAGGCACGGTCAAGCTCGTTGACGGCAAGTGGATGTTCTGGGATATGACCAGCGGAAGCGGAGCCACGCTGTCTCCCGACCACTACTACTTCTCGGCTTGACAGCTCCAGAACCAGCCGTCCACTTCTTTCAGCGGCGCGCCGGCTGGAGCGCAAGCTCGTATTCCGCCGCCGACGCCGCTATCCCAGCATGTTGGGCCGCGTGCGGGTCAGCGAGGTCCGTCAGGTTGCCTGACTGGTCCAGCGGCAGCGGTTCAGCCTGGCCGAGAACGCGCAGGGCCGGGTTCTCGCGCACCTCGGCCAGCAATTCGGCGGACACCCGGACCTCCGAGAGCTGCAACGTGTTCTTTATCCGCATGAGCCGTGGTTCGCGGCCTACGGCGTTGCACGTCAACACCCCCGCTGCGAAGGCCAGCCGATCAGAAGGCAGCACCATCGGCAGGCGTACGGGGCCAACCACCGTCGACGTGAGCCCGTTTGGATAGGTGCGTCCGAAGTCCATCTTGCGGGCCGCGCGGACGGTCGTGAAGTCCGCGGTGCCAATCCCGTTGGCATTGCCCGCGGTCTCGTCGGTCAGGTCGAGCACCACCTGCTTGGTCACCGCTGGCCCGCCGCTGGCGTAGGGCGTCGGGTACCGACCCGTGATGTTCGGGTCGGCGCCATCGCCGCTGATGTCCTTTCCGATCTGGTCGATCACCAGGACATCGAGCTGCTCGAAAGGGATGCGCGGCATCGCCGCTTTCGCCTCGTCGAGCAATGCTGGCTCATCCGCGAGAATGCGACTGCCAGGCACGGCCACGATCTTGAACGGCGCGTCGTGCGCGTTCTCGAGCACTGCCAGACCAAAGCGAATCGGCGCGTGGGCCAGCGCGACCTCGGCAAGCATCGGGACCATGCGCGCCATCTCGACGAAACCGCGAGCGTGACAGGCCGCCGCACCTGCCTGCTTGCCGAGACCGATCGCGATCATCTTGGCCAGACCGCTCTCGTACGCTCCGCGGAATGCCGTGTGGGGCTTCACGCGCGCGACGAACACGATTGCGTCGGCAGCGGCGGCGACGCGGTCCATGCGCACCGGCGTGCCGTCCGACGCGCGGCCGATTTCAACGGTCTCCATGTGTGATTCGATTGGCGCGCCGACGCTCTCGGGCGTAACACCGAGATTGAGCAGCACCTCGTGCTGGCCCTCCGCCGTAGCGCCGCCATGGCTGCCCATGCACGGGATGATCACCGGTTCGGCGCCGAGCGCACGCAGCTCTGAGACGAGCGCTCCGACGATGGCCGGCAGGCGCCCGATCCCACGGCTGCCGACCCCGATCGCGACGCGCTGACCAGGTTGGATCGATGCAGCGACCTCGGCACGCTGCACCTGGTTATGCACCGTGCCGGCGATGTCGGCGATCGCCGCGGGCGTCGGAATGTCATAGCCAATGCGCGCCATCGCCGGCAGCGCGACTGGATCCAACAGCTCGTGAAGGATCGTCTCGGGAACGTCGAACGCGATCTGCATACTGGTTACCTTCTACCGCCAGCCTACACTCCGCTGAACGCGCTGAATCCGCCGTCGATCGCCACGACCACTCCGTTGACGAACGACGCGCCCGGACCGCACAGCCACACAAGCGTACTCACGAGGTCGCCAGGCTCGCCGAACCGACCTGCCGGGGTATGGTCGAGTACCCGCCTCCCGCGCGCGGTCGGCTCCCCGCCCGGCTCCAGCAGCAGCGCGCGGTTCTGGTCACCAATGAAAAAACCGGGCGCGATCGCGTTTACTCGCAGGCTCGAGCCGAACTGCCGCGCCAGTTCGACGGCGAGCCATCTCGTGAAGTTCTCCACGGCGGACTTTGCGGCCGAGTAGCCGACTACGCGTGTCATTGCTCGACCGGCCGACATGGACGAGACATTGACGATGCAGCCGCTTGCCGGCGAGCCGTCGCGCCGCCGAATCATCGCCTCGCCAAAGATCTGGCTGGCCAGCACCGTTCCGGTGAGGTTCAGGCGCAGCACCTGCTCGAACGCATCGATCGGCAGATCGAAGAACGTGCTGTCCGGGTTGATGGTGGCCGCGGGCAAGTTGCCGCCGGCCGCGTTGACCAGGATGTCGATGCGTCCGCATGCCTTGAACACCGCCTCGCGAGCCGCTCGTAGCTCGCCCGGGTCGGTCACGTCGGCCGGTGCCGCGACTGCGCGCCCGCCCGACTCGCGGATGGTCCGCGCCACCTCTTCGGCCACATCCGTGCGGCGGCCCACAATGGCGGTGGTCGCGCCGGCGCGCGCCAGGCCGCGCGCCATCACCCCACCGAGCACGCCAGTGCCGCCCGTCACAACCGCGACCTGGCCCTCGAGGCTGAACAAGTCGTCTAGAAACGTGTTATCTCCCATGGGCTAGAGCACCTTCAGACAATGAGGAAACGATAACGCGTGCGCTGGCTGTGCTCGGAGTCCACATACGCGGCGGAGTTGGGCTCGAGTGGCGCCCGACTCCTCGTCTCGACGGCTCCGTTCTCACTCCAGCTTCGGCTCGGTGCGCGCGTGTTGGCGCAGACGGCGGCGGCGACCAGCTACCCGTCCGCCCCGATTGCCTGCCGTCGCGCGGGCCAATGGCAGGTGGTATCCGGCCCCCCAAGCGTCGACGCGCGAGGCGACACGCTCCGCATCGAGTGGCCCGATGGCTCGAGCTTCGCGGTTCACTCGGATGGCAATCTGCATTTCGCGGCGGCTGGAGCCGAAGCTGTTGCCCTCGCTCTCACGTGTCGCCCTGAAGAGCACTTCTACGGTCTCGGCGAGCGTTTCGATCGGCTCGACCAGCGCGGCCAGGTGCTGGACCTGTGGGTCACGAACCAGTCAAGCGGAACAGCGACCTACAAGCCGGTGCCGTTTTTCACGTCGTCCGGTGGCTACGGCCTGGCGCTGGACACAACCCGGCGAGTCTACTGCGCTTTCGGCCACCCTACCGTTCCGGACTGCACCAGCCTGACGGTCGAAGGCCCCGAGCTGCACGCGACGCTCATCGCCGGTCCACACCCCGAGCGTATCGTCGAGGCGTATACCGGCAGAGTCGGCCGGCCGCCAGTACCGCCCGAGTGGATGTTCTGGCCGTGGAAGTCGCGCGACTGGCGCGTGGAGGACCAGGCCAGCGCGAGCGAAGATATTCGACGCCACCAGGAGCTGGAGATACCACTCGGAGTAAAGCTGATCGACGCCGGCTGGGAGTCGGACGGCCACTCGTTCGTCTTCGACTCCAGCAAGTATCCGGACCCTGCCGCGTTGATTCGGGAGGCGGACCAAGCGGGCGTGAGACTCGTGCTGTGGATCAGTCCGTCCATGACCCTCGGCGGAGAGGCCTACCGTGAGGCGGCCGCGCGTGGTTTTCTCATCCGCGACTCCAGCGGACAACCGTACGTACATCGGCTCGGCAACGAGCCCGGTTGGATAGGAACCAGCATCGATTTCACTTATTCGCCAGCAGTGACCTGGTGGCAGAGCCAACTGCGGCGTCTGCTCGACATGGGCGTGCGCGGTTTCAAGACCGACTTCGGCGAGCAGATCCCGCCCGATGCCGTGTTTTCCGACGGTCGCACAGGCGCCGAACTGCACAACGGCTATCCGGTGCTGTACAACCGCGTGACCTGGGAGGTCTTACGCGAGTACGACGGCATCCTGCTGGGTCGCTCCGGGTGGGCCGGGTCGCAGGCGTATCCGGCTGTTTGGGCTGGCGATCAGACCTCAGACTTCAGCCCGTGGA
>JAFAPL010000802.1 GCA_019247135.1 Chloroflexota bacterium
TAGTGACTGTGGCCGCTTTTCTCCGTTGAGACAAGCCTGGAAGCCGCACGTGGGTTTCCCGTTACCGGCCGGCGTCGCCCGTTCTTGCCCAGTGCTGCTTCGTATTCGTGGAACCGCAAACAACTCTGAATGGGAGGACTGGTGATGGGTTACACACACGGCCCCTGGACAACCAATCTATCCGACTCTGACTTTGTCGATGTAGAGGCACCCTTCGAAGGTGACATCGTCGGCATCGTGGCGACCTGTCCCAGCGGGGATTACGGACGCGACGCGACGGAGGCCAATGCAAGCCTGATCGCTGCCGCGCCCGACCTGCTTCGGCTTCTCGGGGTCTGAGCAGCCGAGTGCCGCCAGTACGTCGACCCGTCAACCGGGGATCCCGAGGGCGACGACATTCTGGCGCCAGTGCTGCTTGAGACGGACACGCTCATTGCCAGAGTCGAGGGCCGCGAGTGAGCGACATGCCGCTTGAGCCCGAGTTGCGCTGACCGCATCACAGGTGCGCGAGCCCAGCCGCGCCAACGGTCGATCTTGGAGGAACATATGAGCTCAGAGGTTGGTCTGGACTCTGCCCAGCCAGGGGTCGAAGTAAAGGAACCGCTCATTGACGAAGCTGGCAGACCAACGCGCTTCGGCTGGCGCAAGATTGGCGAGCTGCTGCGAAAGCCCATGCAGACGCGCCAGCGCAAAGGTCCGGGCGGCCGCATGTTGTCGTACATCACGGCCAGAGACGTGCAGAATCGCCTTGACGGAGTCGTTGGGCCCGGCAACTGGAGTACGAGCTTCCACGTCCTGAGCCAGGAGCCGTGGTCGTCGAGTGCACGCTCACGGTGTGCGGTGCTAGTCGTGCAGATGTTGGCTACTCCAACGCTCCTGATTCCGAAGACGAGATGGAACCGGCAAAGGCCGCCTATTCCGACGCGCTCAAGAGAGCCGCTGTCGGATTCGGCGTCGGACGCTGGTTGTACGAAGGTTGACGACTCAATATGACGAAGGGCACCGAAAGGACACACCTCCGCTGCTTCGACCCCGCCCGCGCCTGCCCAGCGTGCAAACGCTGGGACCGCTGGGAGGTAGATTGCCTTCGCGACATGGCTGGACGGAAGACCATTTCTGAAATCGTCGCCGCGCTCAACCAGGAGTTCGAAGGACTGCGTCCGCCGCGCAACTACAACGCAGTAGTGATCGCAGCCAGGCGGCACGGTATCGACCTGGTGCTGACGAGCGCGCTGTCCATCCGTCAGCTCGAGCGCATCCTTCACGCTGACCACCGCATGATCCGAAAATGGATCGACGCTGGCCTGCTCGTCGGCCGGCAGTTCCGAGCACACACGCGGGGTTCGGGATGGGCGATTGAACCACAAGACTTGCGACGATTTATCGAAGAGCACAGTTATGCGTACGACTGGACGGTCTTGCCGCCTGGACACTGGCACACACTCGCTGAGACCGTCGCACGCCGCATGCGCTGGCGAACTCTGGACGAACTGATGGCTTACCTCGGCTACTCGTCGAAACGGTTCTGGAAGGACCACCACGCCTGGATTCCACACCAGCGGCGCTGGCATAACAGCGCCCCGAGTGGGTCAGTGATAATCCGCGCAGACGAATTCGCGATCATCGCCGCGGAGATACGCCGCCTGGAGCACGAGCACAATCAGGCGGGGCTCGACCGCCGTCATGCTCGAGCGCACAAGAGTTCACACCCCACCTGGCAACGCTCGTGCAACTGCGGCTGGATTCTTCACGGCCAATGGGACAGTGCTCCGCCGCGCACGTGTTCGCACTGCGGCGAGCTGCTTCTGACCGGGCGTCGGCCTCGTGGTTCGAGCCCAGGCCGTAGCTTGAAAGCATGCACAACTCGACAGGATTCTCGAATGCGTCCGGCATGACCCTGGCTACAACTCCACAAGGAGGTACACGCTTTGACAGACCATGAGTTCGAAGCAACTGACCCGCCGCGTCGCCACGGTGCGATTGGACCTTCCAACATCAATCATTCATTGCGGCTCGTTAGTCGTCGATGACCAGCTCGGCCCTGGTTACCGTCCTCCGCGCCGCCGGACCCGCCGCCATCGCCGTGCGCCTCGGCGTGGTGGCGGATTGGCGAGCTGCTCCGCAAACCAATAGCGAAAAAGAGCGGAAGTGTCCCGAAGGTCGCATGCTGTCGTACATCACCGCGAGGGACGTGCAGAACCGACTCGACGGTGTTGTTGGTCCAGGCAATGGTCCACGTCGTATCGCGTCCTGGACCTGGATAGAGCGATCATCGAGTGCCACCTCGAAATCGGGTCGCGCGCGAGGAAATCGGATATCTAAACTCGGTCGAGAATCCCGAAGACGAGGCACTGGCGTCGGCCGCTGGCTGTACGATTCATGACACTCCTCGAGACACAACAGTTGTGACGAACGAGGACATTGTCGAGCGTATCCGCAAACTCCTCCGATTGGCGGAGGACGCCGGCGCCACGGAAGCAGAGGCCGCGGCGGCGCTCGAGCGCGCCAACGCCTTGCTCATTCGCCACAACCTCAGCATGGATGCGATCGCCGTCTCCACTGGTGAGCAGCCAGCGGTCGGTGAGCGGCACATCCATGCGGGATGGGCGGGTAGCTGGCGCGGCTCGTTGCTGGGCATCCTGGCGCGCCACAACTTCTGTTCGCCATTCATCAGCCGCCAGGGAAAGCGGGACACCGTGATCGTGGTTGGCCGGCCGGCGAATGTCGACGCCACCCACGCCATGTACGACTGGATCACGGACCAGCTCGAGCGCATCGCCTCCGAAGAGTGGCTCCTCGTCAATCGAGTGCAGCGCGAGAACAGGATGTCAGGCAAGGTATGGTGCCCCGACTGCGAAGACTGGCCGGCCGCCACCTACCGCGAGCTCGGCAGACTCCATTGCTCCAGGTGCGACACGCGCGTCCTTCCGACGCGCCCTGTGGTACATGGCTTCAGCTGGAAGACAGCGTTCTACCGGGGCGCGGTTTCGCGGATCTACAGTCGGCTGCAGGAACAGCGCAAAGCCGCTCAAGCTGACGCGCCGGTCACAGCACTCATGCTCCGTACGGAGCAGGAGAACGCCGACTGGATTCGCAAACAGCACGGCGAACTACGCACGGGTAAATCCCGCCGCCGACGGTACCTCGCTAACGCCTTAGAGCGGGGGCAGCACCGCGGCGATGAGGTGACCCTGGCACCGCAACCCAGACTAACAGGAGGGACTGCGCACGCATGAGCACGCACCGAACCACTCGCAGGGCGTTCAGGGTTCTGAGAACACTCAGTCCATCTGCAGCACCCGATGCGCAAGCCGGGCGCGTTGCCCGGCCCTACAGCACTCGGACAGGCCCGCCCTCGGCGGGAACTCGTGTCAACAACATCCGGGGGGAGCACACCTGGAGAGCTTACTCATACTTTATACGCCTCGAGGATAGTCCTGGGGCTGTCCGTGGGAATGACGCGCTCCAGGTGGAACCCGCTCGCGCTCAACAGGTCGGTGAATTCGGAGAGTGTGCGCTCGCGGCCGGTCAGCAGCGCCAGCATGTGTATATCGCCCAGAAACGCGCGACGCACCGGGTCACTCGGCTCCGCTCGCTCGGGCAACACGCGCTCGATTACCAGGAGTCACGAGCCTGGGCGGATGGAGCGGCTGCAGTTGCGCAAGATCTGCATCACCTGGTCGTCAGACCAGTCGTGCAGGATCCACGACAAGATGTATAGGTCCGCGTCCCCGGGAACGGATTGAAAGAAATCGCCGCCCTCGAGCTGGCAGCGCTCGAGAATGCCTGCCCGACGCAGCTCCTCTTCGGCAACGGCGACGGTTTCTGCAATGTCGAACAGGACTCCGCGCAGGTTCGCGTGCGCTCTCAG
Organism: Chloroflexota bacterium; assembly: GCA_019247135.1. The sequence goes on from JAFAPL010000802.1 coordinate 3,872, forward strand.
GGTCGTCGCCAGCAGGTGCCCACGGCCGCCCCCGAGATCTGCGACGGTGTGCGCACCGCTGAAGTCATAAGCGGCCACAACCGCGCGTGCAACTTGCTGCATCTGGGAGGGTCATCTGCGTCTGAAAATTTGGTCATCTGCTCGATGCGCCCGCAGATGCTCGAAGCGCGGCATCCCGCAGGCGTGCTCGAAACCGGAGACGCCTGTATGCAGGGTGTGCTCCAGTTCGGCCCACGCGCGCGTATTCTCTATGCTTGCGGTGAACAACACACTCGAGACAACCGACTCCGGGTGATCGGTGCGGAGTGGCTGCGCAAGGTCTGTCAACTGGAAGCGTCCGTCGACTGCTTCCTCCAGCAACCCGAGGGTGGCCATGCCGCGCAGTACTCGGTAGAACGGGTCGCACAGGACGCCTGTGACGGCCGCAAGATCGTCAGCCGAACGGGGCCCGTCGGCGAGATGGTCGGCTAGCTTGAGGCGAACGGCGAGCAACACCATTTGCGAGGCGCGATATCCGCCGGCTATCTCTCGCAGGCGGGCCGCGGCGTTGAAGGACGTTGACATCAAAACTCAGCCAGCATACTCCTCGCTCAGCGATGAGGAGATCGCACGATCGCGCCATGTGGCATCGCTGATGGAGATCGGTCGGAGCGTGGTCAACTTGTCGCTAGTGGTGCTCGAACGCTTCGCGAATTCGCCGACGTCGCGTTTGATCTGGATGCGGATCTCACGTATCGGTTAGCGTGCCTTCGCCGCCGCCTCGCGCAGGCCGAGCGCGTCCTGCCTTGCCTTAAATCCTTGCCCGCTAAAGCAGTGGCGACTGGATTCCTTGCACCAAAGTGAATGATTCTGGATTCGC
>JAFAPL010000809.1 GCA_019247135.1 Chloroflexota bacterium
TGCTGCAGCTGATCTGGAAGGAGACCGGCTGGGGCACCATCATCATCCTGGCAGCGCTTACCCGCATCGACATCGCGTTGTATGAGGTGGCCGCGATGGACGGCGCCAATAGCTGGCAGAGACTCCGCTATATCACCTTGCGCGGCATACGCGGAGTGATCGTGCTGCTGCTGATCCTGCGGCTGGCAACCACCCTGAACACCGGTTTCGAGCAGATGTTTTTGCAGCGCAACGCGGTCGGCGCGGCCGCCGCCGAAGTGCTGGACACGTTCACGTATTTTCATGGCGTGCTCGACGGCGACTGGGGGTTCAGCGCCGCCGTTGGACTGGTGAAAGGCATCTTCGCCGCGGTGCTGGTGTTCGCGGCCAACCGAGTTGCCAAAACATTCGGTGAGGAAGGCGCATTCTGATGAGCGTGGCGACCCTGGACGCAACGGAGAGCCGGCCGGCGACCGGCCGGCCGCCCTGGATGGAGCGGCCGAGCGGCACGGTCACCGCACTGCGTACAGCCCTGCTTGTCCTGCTCGCCGTCGCCATGCTGTTTCCGTTCCTGTACGTCGGGGCCGTCAGCTTCTCCAGCTATCGCGACGTCGTCGGCAGCGGACTGATCGTGTTCCCGACTCATCCGACGCTCGAGGCATACGGCGTCATCTTCCGCGGCGGCATCGTGACGCGTGCGCTCGCCGTGAGCGTCGGAGTCACCATTGCCGGGACGCTCGTCAGCATGCTGCTGACCGTGACCATGGCGTACGGGTTGAGTCGGCCTGGCGTGCCGGGGAGCCGCATCATCCTGGCCGCCGTGCTGTTCACGTTGATTTTCTCGGCCGGCCTGATTCCGAACTACCTGCTGGTCAAGCAGCTCGGTCTGCTCAACAATTACGCGTCGCTGATCCTGCCGGGCGCCATCGGCGCCTTCAACCTGGTCGTGGTGCGTCAGTTTTTCATGAGCATTCCGCCCGAGCTGTTGGAGAGCGCGCGGATTGACGGCGCAAACGATCTATGGATTCTCGTGCGCATCGTCTTGCCGCTGAGCAAACCGGTGTTGGCGGTCATCGCGCTGTTTTACGGCGTCGGCTACTGGAACGAATTTTTCGCCGCGACTCTGTATCTCAACCAGGCGGAGATGTGGCCCATCCAGCTGGTCCTCCGCCAGTACGTGCTGCAAGGCAGTGCCCTGCTCGCGAACGGAGTGGCTCCGGATCCGAGCCAACCGCCACCTCCAGCGCAGACGATTCAGATGGCGGTGGTCGTCGTCGCGACCGTCCCGATTCTGGTGGTGTATCCGTTCCTGCAGCGCTATTTCACGAAGGGCGTCCTCGCCGGCGCCATCAAGGGCTAGTTTCGGTCTGCGCCGGCCCGCGGCGCGCAGGTGGAGCCGCGCACGACCAGGTGCGTCGGCAGCTCGACTCCGCTGCGTACGGCGTGCGGCGGTCGCATCGCCGATAGGAGCATGCGCGCCGCGACGCGGCCCATGTCCTCGAGCGGCTGGCGGACCGTGGTCAGCATCGGCCGAACGTACGCGGCTTGCGGAATATCGTCGAAGCCAACCACCGACAGGTCCTCCGGCACGCGCAAACCGCGCTCGTGCGCCGCGTCCAGTACGCTGAAGGCCGACACGTCGTTCGACGCAAAAATCGCGGTCGGCGGATCGCGCAGCTGTAACAGCTCGCGCGCGGCGACCAGCGCGCGGGGTGCGAGGAAATCACCCTCGACGACCAGCTCCGGATCGACGTGGACACCGGACTCCGATAGCGCGGCGCGATAGCCCTCCAGCCGCGTGCGCGCGGAGTCGACAGCCAGGTCGCCGGTGATGAACCCGATGCGGCGGTGTCCGAGTTGCAGGAGGTGCCGCACCGCGTCGCACGCACCCTGGCGATTGGTGGCGTGCACCGCGGGAACGTTGCCCTGGGCCGGCGCCTGGTCGATCACCACGAACGGGAAATGGCGTTGTTGAAGCCGCTCCACGTACGCGTCCAAGCCATGCGGCAGAAGGAGTAACAGGCCCTCCGCCAGTCCCTGAGTGAGCGCCGTCACATGCGCCGATTCATTCGCGGCACGCCGCCGCGACGTGTACAGCATCAGGTCGTACTCGGCCGCCGCCAGCTCCTCGTCGATGCCGCGCAGAATCTCCACCACGTAGCTGGACCAGAGGTCGTGCAGAACCAGTCCGACCACCTGCGCACGTCCGCCGGCGAGTTTACGTGCCTGCAGATTCGGCACATACCCGAGCCGCTCCATTGCCGCCTGAACTCGCGCGCGCTTTTCGGGCACGATAGAGTCTTTGTTGTTGACGACACGCGAGACAGTCGCGTACGACACCTCGGCTTCGCGTGCGACGTCGTGAATGGTGACGGCCTTGTGTGGCACTGTGTCTATTTTGCGGCCTGGGAGCCGCGTGAGCGGAGAATTTCCATCAGCGCGCGGTAGGCTGGCTTGGGTTGGAGCTGTTCATCGAGCAAGGTGGCCGCGCCCTGTCCGGCAAACGCTGAGGGTACCCATGAATGCGCGTCGGTAAAGCCCCACACCGTGAATGAAACGCAGCAATCGACGTCAACACATGCGCTGAGCATTTGCGCAAAATACTCGGCCTGTTTGGTGAGGTCCGCCTGCCCGACGGGCACCGGCGTGCGCACATCTGCTTCGGTGATGGCGACATCCAGACCCAGGTCGGCGAAACGCTGGAGATTCTGCTCGAGCGTTGTGGGAAATGGACTCTGCAGTGACAGATGGCCCTGAATGCCGATGCCCTGCAACGGGACCCCGTGCACGAGCAAGTCCTGCGCCAGCGCGTAAAGGGCGTCACTCTTGGGATTGATGGACTCCACATTGTAGTCGTTGATGTACAGCCGCGCATCCGGGTCGGCTTCGTGCGCCCAGGTCAGCGCGCGTGCAACGTAGTCCGGTCCGATCGCCTTGAACCACAAGCTGTTGCGCCAGCTTCCGTCGTCGTTGAAAGGTTCGTTGACGACGTCCCATGCGTAGATCTGGCCGCGGAAATGCGTGACCTCGTCGGTCACGTGTGCGTGCAGGATATCGGCCAGCTCCGAGTCGGAAAAACTGCCGGTGGTCAGCCAGGTGGGTAGCTGATTGTGCCAGACGAGCGTGTGTCCGCGAACCGACTGGCCATGGTCGCTGGCGAACTGTACGAGCCCATCCGCAGCCGCGTAGGAGAAATCGCCGCGGCGCGGCTCGACGAGCTGCCACTTCATCACGTTTTCGGGCGTGACGCTGGAGAATTCGTCTCCGACAAGAGTCGCGTACTTGGGATCGGCGGCGAGGACACTGGTATTCACCGCTGTGCCGATGAATTTGTCGAGTGGAGTGGAAAGCGTTCTCAGAGGAGGTGGAGTGTCGGATTGCGCGAATGCTTCAGGTGCGGGCATGCAGATAATGACGAGTATGAGATAGCGCGCCAGCAGCGCGGCTCGACGCAAGCTGAGCCTTGCAAGCGCTTGCAAACCGCGAGCGTAGCAGCACCCGTGCGTCGCGTCAATCGACGGCTCAGGGATTGACCACGTGTTCCGGATGACCGTCGATAAATGCCAGGATGTTGTCGACAGGCATGGCTCGCTGGCGGGCACTGGCCTCGTGCGTAACCGCGCCGATGTGGGGCGTCAGGACCACATTGTCCAGATCGAGAAACGGGTTGTCTTCGCGCGGCAGTGGCTCCTGCGTGAAAACGTCCAGACCGGCGCCGGCGATCTCGCCTTTGCGGAGTGCCGCGGCAAGCGCGTCGGAGTCCACGAGCGCCCCACGCGCGGTATTAACAAGGTAAGCCGACGGCTTCATCAGTCCGAGCTCCCGAGCGCCGACGAATCCGCGTACTTCAGGCGTGTTGCGCAGGTGGAGGGAGACGATGTCGGCCTGGCGGAACAGATCGTCGCGCTCGACCAGCTCCACGCCCAGACGATTCGCACGTGACTCATCACGTGAGAAAGTCCAGGCGATCAGGCGCATGCCGAACGCGCCGCCCAGTCGGGCGACGTAGCTGCCGATGGCGCCGAGTCCAAGCAAGCCGAGGGTTTTGCCGTCGAGCTCGGGACCTTCGACGTGCTGCCAGGCGCCCTCACGCACCGTGCGGTCGCTGCGCGGGATGGAGCGCGTGACCGCCAGGATCAAGCCGATGGTCAGCTCGGCGACCGACGGGGCCCCGACGCCCGGCGTGTTGGTGACGATGATGCCCCGACGCTTCGCGGCGGCGAGGTCGACGTTGTCGGTGCCCGTGCCGAGGATAGAAATGAGCTTCAAGTTAGAGGCGTGATCGAGTGCTTCCTCGTCCAGTTGCGTATACGAGCGGACGTTGATGATGGCATCGGCGGAGCTCAGGCGATCGAATAGCTCCGGTCGGCTGGCGGCGCGTGTGGTGTGCAGGATGACTTCATGCGGGGCGAGCCGACACAGGTCGGGTTGGTCGAGGCTTGCGTACGTGGGCGGGTCGTCGTCGGGGATCACGATGCGCATGTGCGACGAGGATATGCGCCAGCCGCCGCCGGCCGTGCCGACCTGTGCGCGGCGCGAGCAGCGGAGCGATCGGGGGGCTGGCTGGACTGCACCGCAGGCACCGGTCGGCTGCGCTGGATCGGCCGTCGGCGGCTGCACGCCAGAGCATGGCCGAGGCGCCGTGCGTGATCGACCAGATGAATGTCGGTTCGGGCGACGGCCCTGGTGTCTCAGGGCAGACTCGCGCAAAGCGGCGCGGCCGAGGCGAAGAACGTCAAGGACCAGGTGCCTATCCGCTCGCGCGGCCCGGCGGCCGGTGGCGGTCGCACCCGGGTCCAACCCGGTACCGTGTGACGGTATGGCCCGTGTTGACTACCCGTCTCTGGACAGCGCCGACGCGCAGCGCGTCGCCGAGCGCATCAAGCAGGAGCGCGGCGGCCGCCTCCTGAACCTCTTCCGTATGCAGCTGCACAACCCGGCGATCGCCGAAGCGTGGTTGTCGTTGGGGACCGCGGTGCGCTTCAAGTCAGAGCTTGACGCCGCGACGCGCGAGCTGGCGATCTGTGAGGTCGCGAGCTTGTGCCGTGCCGAGTACGAGTGGCGCGCACACCGCCGCATTGCCGCCAGCGAAGGGGTGAGCGAGCAACAACTCGACACGCTTCCGAACTGGCAAGCGTCCGAGTCCTTGTTCGACCACAAGCAGCGCGCGGTACTGGCGCTCGCACAGAAGATGACGGAATCCATCGACGTCGACGACGCCATGTTCGACGCCGCACGGGAGTACCTGTCGCCGCGAGAGCTGGTCGAGCTGGTGGTGACGATCGGGTACTACAACATGGTTTCGCGTTTTCTGGTGGGATTGCAGATCGATCTGGAGTGAGCGTTGCCGTGCTGACGGCGTGGTGCCTGGTGCGGCGCGAGGGGATAGGGACTCGATCAGCGAAGCGATCAGGCACTCGGGATGATCAGAGCCGACGGCGCTCGATCAATGCAGCGGGCGGGCTCGATCAATGCAGCGGCCGGGCTCGATCAATGCAGCGGGCGGGCACGGCATGCATGCGTAGCGTGAGCTGTGGGTGACGACTGAGCTGGTCGAGCGATTGCGGGCGTGGACGTATCGGCGGCAGATGCTCGGGTGCGCCGCGAGCGATGCCGTGGCCGCTTTGCGCGCGGTCGTCGGCGTCTACAGCACGCATCCGACGGCGCCTTTGTCACTGCTGGCGCGCTGCGACCTGCAACCCGAGGAGCTGCAGCGACTGGAGCAAGAGCGACTGGTCGTGCGCATCCCGGGCATGCGTGAGTCGTCGTTTCTGGTCGCCCGGGCAGACGCGCCTCAGGTGCTCGCGGCCACCCAGCAGCCCGAGCAGCGTCTCGAGCGGCGACTGCGAGATGGCGGCCTGAGCATGGACACGTATCGCACGCTCAGCCAGCGCGTGCTGGACTGCACCCACGAACCGCGCTTCCCGCGGGAGATCAGCGCTTGCGCAGGCGATCCCGCGGCGGTACTGGTCGCCCGGGTGCTGGCACGCGCCGCCCTCGTGTTGCGCGTCAACAGCAACTTGCGCGTCGACCAGCTGCGTTGGGTCGCCACCCAGGCGTGGCTGGGCGAGACGCTCACGGGCAGCGACCGCGGGGCGGCGCTGCGCTGGCTGGGGGCCGAGTACCTGCGCGGGTTCGGGCCGGCACGCGTCGAAGATTTCTCGTGGTGGGCGGGACTGTCCCGACGCGAGGCAGCGCAGGTGCTCCAAGATCTCGAGATCGAAGACGTCGGGGAGGGGTTTCTGCTCGGCCTTGCGGACGTAGGGGCGTTCGGATCGGTGGCGACGATCGCGGGCGATGCCATTGACGTCCTGCCGAAGTGGGACGCCTACACGATGGCGTACGCGCCGACGGGCCGGCAGCGTCTGCTCGCGGACGAGCACACGCGGCTGGCGTACACGTCGCGCGACGGTAGCCCGGGCGCGACCGCTGGGGATGGGCTGCCGCTCGTGCTGCGGGGTGGGCGCGCAGTTGGCACGTGGTCGCACCGATTCCAGGCTCGAAGCATGCCAGTCGAGATCGCGCCGTTCCCGGGCGAACGCGTCAATCTGGACGCGCTCGAAGCACCCTTTCAACGCATCGCCCGGCTCATGGGCGCCTCAGCGCAGCTGCGGCTGGCGCGTCAGGCTGCCTGACGCCGTACCTGCGCAGCGCGCGCTTGGCGCGTCAGGCGGCCTGATCGAAGTTGTCGGGCTCGTACATCGTCGAGTCAGTCGACTCCGATAGGCCATCGACCTTGTCGGCGGTCCGCAGCAGCTGCGCCTCGTCGTGCAAGCCGAGCTCCTCCAGGTCCTGGTACGCCGAGTAGAGCGCTTTGAGCGTCAACTTCACTCGGTAGT
>JAFAPL010000819.1 GCA_019247135.1 Chloroflexota bacterium
TTCTATGCGTGCTGCCGCGTGAGCAACCCGAGCGATCTTCGAAGCGCCTTTGAGACCCCTCTACGCTTCGAAGCGCTTGAGCACGGCCACGCTATTCTGCCCGCCGAAGCCGAAGCCATTGACGATGCACGTCTGTATCGACATCGACCTTGGCTTCCAGGGCACATAGTCCAGGTCACACTCCGGGTCAGCGGTGAACTGGTTGATGGTGGGCGGAATACACCCCGTCGCCAGCGCCTTGACCGCCGCCACCGCGCTCAGGGCGCCAGCCGCCCCGAGCAGGTGCCCAATCATCGACTTCACCGAGCTCACCGGAATGCGGTACGCGTGGTCGCCCAGCGCCATCTTCAGCGCCTTCGTCTCTGTCGAGTCATTGAGAGGCGTGCCCGTTCCGTGTGCACACACGTAGTCGACCTGCTCAGGTTGCAGGTCCGCATCCTGAATTGCATTGAGGATCGCGCGCCGCGCGCTCTCGCCCGACGGCTCCGGCTGGCTGACGTGGTACGCGTCACCAGTGATACTCGCGCCACACAGCTCGGCCAGAATGCGCGCCCCACGCCCCTGCGCGTGTTCGAGCGTCTCCAGCACCAGCATCCCCGCGCCCTCACCGAAGACGAAGCCATCGCGGTCCTTATCGAACGGCCTGCTCGCCGTCTGCGGATCTTCGTTGCGCCGGGAAAGGGCGCCCGTGCGCGCCATCGACACGAACGCCAGCGGCAGAATGGCCGACTCGGTGCCTCCGGCAACGACCGCCTGCACGTCGCCGCGCCTGAGAAAGTGCAGCGCCTCGAACAACGAGTACACTCCGGCCGCGCACGCCGCCGTGTTCGTGACGATTGGCCCTTTGATCCCGTAGTGCATCGACACCTGGCACGACGCCATGTTGGGGATCATCAATGGCACCATCATCGGGCCGACGCGCTCCCAGCCCTTGGTAACGAGCGTCTCGGCTTCATCTGCGACCGCGCGGATGCCGCCACCGCCAGTGGCGGCAATGACCCCGACGTCCCACGCGTTGGTGTCGTTGACTTCGAGCTGCGCGTCCTTCAGCGCTTCGCCCGCCGCGGCGATCGAGAACTGGGCGAAGCGCTCCATTCGTCGCGCCGCCTTGCGATCCATGAATTCGCCAGGGTCGAAACCCTTGACTTCGGCCGCGATCTGCACGGGCAGACCGGTCGGGTCGAAGGTGGTGATCTGGCCAGCACCCGAGACACCCGCCAGAAGATTGTTCCAGTAGTCCTGAACGTTCAGTCCAATGGGCGAGATGGCGCCCAGGCCCGTCACGACGACTCGATGACCGTACATCTGGCTATGGATTCGCCTTGAAGATGACTGTTGCGTTGTGGCCGCCGAGGCCGAACGAGTTGCTCATCGCCACCGTGGGAGTCCACTGGCGCGCCGTGTTCGGCACGTAGTCCAGGTCGCATTCGGGGTCGGGGCGCTCGTAGTTGATGGTTGGCGGCAGCCAGCCGGTTTCGAGCGCCTTGACGCATGCCAACGCCTCGACCGCGCCCGCGGCGCCAAACATATGGCCCGTCATGCTCTTGGTCGACGATACGGCCAGTCGTCGGGCGTGCTCACCGAAGACGTCTTTGATCGCCGCCGTCTCGAAGCGGTCGTTGTATGGGGTCGACGTACCGTGAGCGTTGATATAGCCGACGTCTTCGGCATTGACGCCCGCCGAACGGGCGGCATCCCGCAGCGCGCTCCGCATCACCTTGCTGGCGCCGGCACCCTGGTCTCTGGGCTGGACCATGTGCCACGCGTCGTTCCCGCTGCCATACCCGACGACCTCACAGTAGATGCGGGCGCCGCGGCGCAACGCGTGTTCACGCTCCTCCAGCACCAGCACAGCCGCGCCTTCGCTGATGACGAAACCGTCGCGATCGGCGTCGAACGGCCGACTGGCTTTCTTCGGGTCGTCGTTGCGTGCCGAAAGCGCGCGCATGTTGATGAAGCCGGCGAAGATCACCGGCAGCATCGACGCTTCCGTGCCACCGGCAATCATCACGTCGGCGTCGTCGCGCAGGATGGCCTTCATTCCCTCGCCCACGGCATGGCTACCTGTCGCGCAGGCCGTCGCGACGGCCATGTTGGGCCCTTCGGCGCCGATCGAGATGGCCACCAGGCCGGACGCTGCGTCGGGCAGAAAGTGCGGCAGGAACATCGGCGACACCCGGTCAGGGCCGCGTTCGAGCAGGATCTGCTGCTGGCTGAGCACACGGTCCACGCCACCGGCCGCGGTGCCGACTATGACGCCGACGCGTTCGGCGCATTCCTGATCGACCTTCAGGTTCGCGTCCGTGACCGCCTCTTTGGTGGCGACGAGAGCGAACTTCGCACTGCGGTCCATATGCCGCAGCTCTTTGGAAGGAATCGAGTCTTCGGGTTTGAAGTCCTTGACCTCGCCGCCGATCTTCACGGCAAACGGGGTCGGATCGAACAGCGTGATGGTGTCGATGCCCGAACAGCCGCCGAGCAGATTGGACCAGGTCTGGGCGACGCAGTTGCCGACCGGCGTGACCGCGCCTAGGCCCGTGACTACAACGCGTCGCGGCTCAGGCATACGCGGCTATTGTGCCTAAGTCTCGAGCCTTCAGTCTTGAGGGGTGAGTTATGCGGGCGCCGGCTCACGACTCACAACTCAAAGACTCACGACTCCTTGCCAAGAATCGCCACCACCGCATCATTCAGGCTGATCGCCTTGACGTCGCCACTGATGCGCTTGATCAGTCGCGACAACACCTGCCCCGGCCCGATCTCGACGAACGTATCCACGCCGTTGGCCACCATCTCGCGCACCGACCCGACCCATTCGACGGGCGCCACCATCTGCGATGCCAGCTCAGTCCGTATGTGCTCCGCGCTCGTGCGCACCTGGCCAGCGATATTGGTCACCACCGGCACCTGTGGATCCTTCAACGGCGAGCGATCGATCAGCTCCGCCAATCGGGCAGCAGCCTGCTGCATCAAGGGCGAGTGCGATGCGATGCTGATCCGCAACGGGACGACGGTTCTGGCGCCCGCCTCCTTGATCAGTTCGATGGCGCGATCGAGCGCGGCGCGGTCTCCAGAGATGACGAACTGCTCGGGCGAGTTCGCGTTCGCCACGCTCACGATCGCGTTCGTCTCCTCGGACGCCGTGGCGCACGCTTTCGTCAGCGCCTCGCGATTCAGGCCGATGACTGCCGCCATCCCGCCAGGCCGATCATCGCCCTGTTCCTTCATCAGCCGTCCGCGCTCGCGCACTAGACGCAGGGCGTCACTGAAGTCGAGGACGCCCGCGGCGACGAGCGCGGTGTACTCGCCCAGGCTGTGGCCGGCCACGAAGCGCGGCGGTTGATATTTGTGGCCGAGTGACTCGAGTTTCTCGCGCAGTGCTTCCAGGCACGCGAGTGAAACAGTCAGAATGGCCGGCTGAGCGTTGATCGTGTCCTCGAGCTCCTCAGCCGGACCTTCGAAGCACAGCTGGGAAAGCTCGAAGCCAAGAATCTCGTCAGCTTCTTCAAATACGCGGCGAGCGGCGCCAGATGCTTCATACAGCGCCTTACCCATGCCAACGTATTGAGAACCCTGGCCTGGGAAAACGAAGGCTAGCTTCGTGGCGTCCCGCGCGGTGAGCTCGGCGGCAGCGACACTCACGGTTACTCCTACTCCTATCGTGGGGTGCCGGTGGTGTGTCGGCCTACCAGTATACGTGATTTGAACCGCCGCTTTTAATAGATTCATGCCAGACGAGCGACACCCCGGAGCACAACAACCCACGCTCAAGAAAATTGATCTCACTATCGCTCGATTGCGCATTCTCCTGGCGGACGTCACGGCCCGTGAGGCCGCACTGGACGACCAGCGCCGAACCTGCCGCGATCAGCACAACAAGCTCGTGACCTTCAGCATCTATGGTGATTCCAGCCTGGATAGCGTGCTGGCCATGCTCGCAGACGTGCAGGAGCGCCTCGAGAACATCGAGGCGACCTCACGTGCCCTGGGCGCGATCCGCAAACGCGCCGAGACCGAGCTGGAGTCCCTTCAACTCACGAAGGGGATCGAGGAAGCAAAGGTCCTGCTGCAGCAGCTACAAGCCCAGCAACTGGAGCCCGCCGGCGCCCTCTCGCCCGACGAGATACAGGCCGAGATCGCGCGCCTTCGAACGCTCATCAACGAAGCGAGCGAACGCGCGGCTGAGAGCATTCGCAGTACGCGGCGCACCTAGACCCCGCGATCGGCGAACACGGGCGCGATCAGGTTGTCGACGGGCGCGTAGTCGTCGGTCAGAACGGGTGCAGCCGCCTGGTCCAGCCAGTCGTGCATCAGATTGCCTGGCATGATGTGCGTCGCGATCTGGCCATTGCCTGCCTGGCCGTGGACACCAGCCAGGCGCGACGGTGATATCGGCGAGTCGCCCGCGGCGACGACGTATGTACTCGCGTCGGCGCTCTGCCACGGCTCGGCGTCCGACAACACCTGCACCCCCGGCCAGACTCGCAACACGGTGGACGTATACGCGGGGATGAATTTCCCGCCGCGCAACTTGTCGATGACCAGCGCCAGATAGAACCCGTCGGGCTTCAGCAACTGCTTGATCGACCGGTCGAACTCCAGAGTGGTGAGGTGGTACGGGATCGACAGGTCGTTGAATGCATCGCCGATGATCAGGTCGTACTGCCCCGTGTTGTGCTGCACGAGCTGGTTGACCATCAGCCGTGCGTCCACGTTGTACGTGGTGATGTTGGTCGTGCGTGGATCGACGCCGAGCTGCTCGTAGACGGTCTGGGTGACGCCGGGGTCGATTTCCATGATCTCCTGCCCCGCGTTCGGGTACGTCGCTTCGATATGTCGCGCGAGCGTGTAGCCCCCGCCGCCGACGTACAGCACCCTAATCGCCTGGTCCGGCACCCGCTGCGCCAGGTAGTCCGCGATCTCCGCGTACACCTTGATGTAGCCGTACTCGAGAAAGTTGGGGTCCTCGATCGAGTTGTAGCTGTGCACCAGGTGGTCGAGGATGAGCTCCTTGACTGTCTGATGGTCAGACGTGCTCTGCTGCTCGACCACCCGGATGCAGTAGTAAGCCGTCTCGTGCAGGCAGGCGCTGTTCGTCGCCTGGTGCCATCCGTTCCTGGCCGCCTGCTGGATGCACTCAACGCTCGCGGCGGCATTCAGGCAGTCGTTCGTCTTCACGTCGTGCGCGGGCACGAGGGCGCCGACGAGCACCACGCCTGCCGCGAGCGGGACGCCCGCGCGACCGATCCGAACGAGATCACCGAACAGCCCCGCCAGGACCAGCAGAACGACGCCGACGCCGAGCACGATCATGCGCGTGCCCAGCAGCTGCACCAGCACGAAGCCCGTCGCGAACGTACCGAGGATGCTGCCCAGCGTCGACAGCGCGTACACCTTGCCCACCAGGCCACCCGTATGTGCGAGGTCGCGCAGTGTCAGTTTGATCACCACGGGCGAGACCATCCCGAGGATGAAGCTGGGCGGTAAGAAGATCAGCGTCGTGATCAGGACGATTCTCAAAATGAGGAGCGCGGCACGGTCCAGTGGCAGCACGCCCCCCAGCCGGTTATTCGCGTCGACCAGATCGCCTGTCGGAATAGACGTCGCGATCGTGATGAGCGGCAGTATCGCCAGACTCGACAGCCCACCGGCTGCCAGGAGAAAGCCGAGCGTGCGTCGCTGCGGCCACCGATCCGCCAGGCGGCCGCCCAGATAGTTGCCGAACGAGATACCCGCCAGGACCACGCCAATGATGCTGGTCCAGGTGTACAGCGACACGCCGATGAACGGCGCCAGGATCCGTCCGGCGACGAGTTCGAGGATCAGCGTGCAGCAGCTAGCAACAAAAACAACCAGGTAGGCGATGCCGCGCGGCACACGCATAGGCTAGCCGCAACATGCCGCGGCACGTGGCCATCGCTCGAGGGCGACGATCGCATACGCTTGCCCAGCGTCAAAAATG
>JAFAPL010000824.1 GCA_019247135.1 Chloroflexota bacterium
GATGCGTTCACAATCGAATCACCGCGGTCTCCCGCAGTGGCGGATTACGGATCGGGACCTGGCGATCGTGGCCGAGGTCCTGCGTTGGCAACAGCTTACGACCAGACAGATCGCGCGCTGGTTCTTCGACAGCCCGCGCACGGCGACCAATCGGATCGCGGCGTTGGAGGCGATGGGCTACCTGAGAACGATACAGCTACCGTGGCGTGCACCTGCGCTTGTCACGGCGACTCCGAAGGGCGCACGAGCTCGAGCCGACCTGCGGCTGAGTCCGCGCCGGAGCGAGCCCGGCCGACTACTTCACGATCTGACCGTCGTCGAAGTAGCAGCCTGGCTGCTGGAGCAGGATCAGCAAGCGGAGTGGATCACGGAACGGGAGCTGGTCCGCGACCAACTCGATCGAGCTCGCGGCCCGGACGGTCGCCTACGACAGGGACCGGGTCGCAGACCGGACGGAGTGCTGGTCCGCTCGAACAGTCGACTGGAGGCCGTGGAGATCGAGCTGACCCCGAAGCGTGAGCGAACGGAGTACGACCGCAAGCTAGCCTGGTACACGAGCCAGCTGGATTTCTCACGACTCCACTGGTTCGTGCCCAGCTCCACCCTCCGTGATCGCCTCAGAAATGTCGCGCAGACACTCCGGATGGAGGATATGATCCAGATCGCTCCGCTCCCGCCTGACGGGTGCTACCCGCCCGGCGTGATAGCAGATCGTCAACGTTCGCATGTCCCAAACCGCTAGTGCGAACCGGGGCCCGCAACCGCATTCTGGGCGTACCGCGTCCGCGTGCAGCAGTCAACTCGCGCAAGCGCGAGTGCTCCAGTCGCTACGCTCCTTGCGCCCCTCCGGGTGACTGCTGCCCACGGCCGCTGGGGGAACTTGTATCGGTTGCGTTCCCCTCCCTGTGCCCCATTCTGTTCAGCGAGGTCCTCCATCATGCTTGCTGTTTCTTCTGTTCCCAGTTCGCGCCGCCGTCGCCGTACCGGCCGGCGTGGTAACCACGAGGGCGGCATCTATCAACGCCAGAGTGATGGCCTGTGGTGTGCCTCCGTCAGCACCGAAGGCGGTAAATGCCGCGTCCTGTACGGCAACGCGTGAAGAGGTCGCCGCGAAGCTGACACTTGCGCTTAGCACTGTGCAGCAAGGCCTTACTTTGCCGTCGCACCGTCTCACGCTCGGCGCCTTCCTCGAGCAGTGGCTTGCAGACGTCGTGTTTCAGCGCAACCGCCCCAGCACGGCCCTGAGCTACGAGTTCTACACCCGCAAGTACATCATCCCCAGGCTGGGTCGCCACCAGGTCACAAAGCTCACTCCGCGACAGGTTCAGCGGTTTCTGAACGAGCAGCATGCCGCTGGCCTCGCCCCACGCACCGTCCAGTACATCCGCGCCATCCTTCGCCGCGCTCTCAACCAGGCGCTCCGCTGGGAGCTCGTCTCCCGCAACGTGGCCACGCTCGCCGATCCTCCCAGCGGCCGCGGCCCGGAAATGTCTCCCCTGAGCACTGAACACGCTCGGGCGTTTCTCGCCGCCGCCCGGGACCACCGCCACGAATACCTCTTTGCGTTCCTCCTCGGCACCGGCCTCCGCATCGGCGAAGCTCTGGCCCTGCGCTGGTCAGACGTCAACCTCGACGACAGCGTCATCACGGTCCGGCACGCCCTGGAACGTCTCCGCGGCCACCCCTGGCGTCTTAGCGTCCCCAAATCCGAAAGTGGCAAACGCCTGGTCCCGCTGGTCGGTCCGACCTCCGACGCCCGCCGCGCCCAGCGCACCCGAACCCTCGAGCTGCGCCTCACCGCCGGCCCCGCCTGGCGAGACCTCGATTTCGTGTTCCCCACCGTTATCGGTACGCCCGAAGACCAGTCGAACGTCTACCACCAGTCCGAAAAACTACTCGCTCAGGCCGATCTCCCCACGACCTACCGCGTCCACGACCTCCGCCACAGCACCGCCACGTACCTCCTGGCCGCCGGCGTCCCCGACCGCCTGGTGATGGGCATCATGGGCCACAGCCAGCTCAGCATGACCATGCGCTACCAGCATGTGCTGCCGAGCATGCTAAAAGAGGCGGCTGCGCGACTGGAAGCCGTGTTTCCCGCTGAGCGAACGTCCTGACAAACCGTGCGCCATTGTGTCGCCGACACGGATCCAGGTCACATCGGTATCGGGCCGTTTCGAATGCCAATCAGCGACCATCCAGAACCCCGTACTCCAGACAGAACCAGGGCTATAGTGGTCGCGCATCGGCGGGTTCGCTCGTTGCCAAATCAAAAGCCGCCTGCAAGAGTTCCGAGAATAGATTGGGCACCTGAACGGCCTTCAGGCGCCTGGCCAGCTCGGCCGCGACGCGAGGTTTCGAAGTGCCGACTTCCATAACAACTGCTTCGCGCTCGCGACTCAGCGCTTGTTTATCGAGGTAGTCTTCGAGCTCGCAACCAAAGCTAAAGAATCGATCCGCAGGATAAGTTCGCCGATCCCAAGACTTGTCCTTAAGGCAGACATATGGCACCGCGAGGGTGTCAAGTAGTGTGAAGAATGGCGGATATCCTGTTTCTCCACCGACAGGAATAACGGACACGCCGTTTGCGTCTAACTGGAAGCCGAGCGTAGCGGCCACACCCAATACACAAAGTTGCTGAGATTCGTTCTCCACCAAGATAACGGATCTTGCAAAGACTGCCTCTCTGTTGCCAAGGATTCGAAAAACGGTCTGAATTTGCGCAAGTTGCTTAGTAGTTAGGTCGCCCCGGTTAGCTCCGCGGATCTGGCTGCCCGAGCCAACCCACCACGCTCGCGGAAGTCCCTCAATCGTCTCTGAGCTCACGAAGTGCGGATCATGAGTTGTAATTACAATCTGATTGCGGGTGGATGCCGACTGGATTATGGAGAACAAGAAGCGCATGCCATGCGGGTGCAGGTGCTGCTCAGGATGCTCAATAAATATAACAAGATTCTCTTGGCCAATTAGGTTGATGAGAAACGCCAATAGTTGATGGATCCCTGCGCTTAGCTGCTGCGGTCGCAGTGGCAGTACACGGTTATACTCGCTAAATTGAATTATCGGACTGTTTGAGTCGGGTGACTCGTTGACTGAGTTGCCCTGGGTCCGGTGGAGGCTTTCTGGTTTGAGTCATGCCGCCACAACGGCTTGCTGTTGACGATAGTAGAGGGCCTCGAATTCTGCGGGAGGCATGTCGGCGACGGCGCTGTGCAGGCGCCGGTAGTTCCACCAATGGACCCATGCAGCAGTTGCGAACTCGACCTGATCCACTGAACGCCAGGGGCCGCTCTTATGAATGACTTCGGCTTTGTACAAGCCGTTGACGGCTTCCGCCAGTGTGTTGTCGTAGCTATCACCACGTGAACCAACCGAACTGAAGGCACCAACTTCTGCTAACCGCTCGGTGTAGCGAATGGAAACGTACTGAACGCTCACTGATGCTCTCATGTTTGTCAAGCGCCGGAATGAGCGAGCGCGGGCCGGAGGAGGGCGTACAACTCGCGAGCCACGTACCGTTTCAAGCAACGGATGATTTCGCGCTTGGAGAGCCCGTCCGCGGTTCGCTTGGCAACGTAAGTTTTGGTTCGCTGATCCAGGCGCATTCGGCAGATCACAGCCATGTGCAGCGCGCAATTGGCTGCCCTGTCGCCACCACGATTGAGCCGGTGGCGGTTGGTCATTCCTGACGAAGCCGGCAGGGGCGCTACGCCACACAGCATGGCAAAACCAGCCTCACTCCGCATGCGCTCGGGGTTATCACCGGCCGTCACGAGCAGCTGCCCAGCGATCTCAGTGCCGACGCCGAGTGCGCTGGCCAGTCTCGGGTTGAGTTCCCCGACCAGCGGTTCGATGAGGTCATCCAGCGTCGCGATTTCATCACCCAGTTCGATGATCCGTCGAGCCAGCATCTTGAGTGCAATGCGTGTCGCAACCACGGGGTCGCGAAATGCCGAGTTGTCCGGGCGCCAGCTTGCGCAGACTCGGATGAGCTGCATCCGCGTCAGCCGTCGCAGCTCATCGCGCACCGGGTCAGGCGCTGAGACGATGTGGTTGCGCAGCAGCTGCATGGCTGCCCGGCGGGCCTTGACGGCGGTCGAGCGCGTCAGCCGCAGTACACGTAGAGACTCGACCCGCCCGGTCTTCGTCTTGGGCACGCTGGTTCGACGGCCAGCCCAAGCAGCTCGCGCCGCAGCCTCGGCATCGAGCGTGTCGCTCTTGCCGCGCAGTCGTCGGTCCGACCGATCTGGACGATCGACCTCGAGCACCTGGACGCCGGCAGCGCTGAGGTGCCGGGTAATGCCGGCCCCATAGCTACCTGTGCCCTCGATCCCAACGCAGCGCACGTCACCGAAGCTGCGCATCCACGCGAGAACGCGCCGGTATCCCTGTCGCGTCGTCGCGAACTGCTCAGTGCCGAGAATCGCCCCATTGGTGTCCAGGACCGCGGCGACGTGGATCTCTTTGTGCGTGTCGATCCCACCGATGACGATGCGCGGCTCCGGTGCCATACTGGCCATGTCGATGTCTCCCGTTGCTTGGGCTGAGTCGACGCTCCGCTCGTCACGGCCGGCGGACAAGACAGTGATGGGACCTCTGGCCAGGCTCTCATGAAGTCACACCGTCGACGAGGCGAGCGCCTCGCCGGGTGCTTCTGAGTCGCCGACAAATCCGAGGAAAGACAGCATGTCGATCGGAGTGTGGGTCAGGCAGCTCAGTAGCATCCCGGCACCGGCAATCCTGACGCGTCTGTCGCTGTGAGGGTCAAGCAGCCCAGGAACACCCGGCCCACACATACTCACTGTCGCTGTGATGGATCAGCCCGGTCCGGTCGTGCCTGCGGCGGGCCCAGATGGCCATCTCCAGCGCGTCTAACGCCAGGTCGGTGCGCAGCGAGTTCAGCACACGCCAGCCAACAATGAAGCGGCTAAAGACGTCGATCACGAAGGCGACGTATACAAAGCCACTCCAGGTGCTGACGTACGTGAGATCGGCGACCCATTTCATGTTCGGCGCCTCTGCGGTGAAGTCGCGCTCGACCAGATCCGCCGGCCGCGTATCCACTTCAGCCGCGACTGTGGTGATGCGTTTACGCCTACCGCGTGCAACACCCTCGAGATCCAGATCGTCCATGAGCCGAGCCACCCGATCACGCCCAACCTTGACGCCTTCACGATTGAGCTGGCGCCATACCTTTTCGATCCCGTACACGCCGACGTTCTCGCGGTGCACGCGAGCGATCTCCAGCTTGAGTTGCTCATCACGCTCGCTGCGGCGCGATGCCTTTCGGCTGACAGCTGCGTAGAACGTGGAAGGGGCGACCTGCAGCGCCGAGCAGATCGGCTCGACCCCCCAGCGGCGGTGGTATGCCGTGATGAACTTCACGACCTCGGCAGTCGCGGGTCGAGCTCCCGGGCGAAGAAAGCCGACGCCGCTTTCAGGATCTCATTCGCTCTCCGCAGCTCACGGTTTTCCCGTTCGAGCTGCCTGAGCCGTTCGCGTTCTTCGCTGGTCAGACCTGGCCGTTGCCCCTCATCGATCTGTGCACGCCGCAGCCAGAGCCGCAGTGCTTCGGTGCCGACACCCAGCTTGCCCGCTATCGAGGTGATAGCTGCCCACTCGGACGGGTACTCGTCGCGGTGCTCCTGCACCATCCGAACTGCACGCTCCCGCAGCTCCTGCGGATACCTGCTCCGTCTGCCCATCGGCTCCATCCTTTCAAAGAATCGGAGCCTCCATCAATCCCAGGGCGACTCA
>JAFAPL010000825.1 GCA_019247135.1 Chloroflexota bacterium
GCCGACTGACGTTGGCCGGTGGCCCTATTTCGCATGTGGAATCGTTCAATGGGCTTTGCCTCACCGCACCAGCCGCACCAGCGATTGCCATCCATTACGGCGGCAGGCGGAGCGATGCGCGCGCGAAACGGGCCTCTGCGCGGTCGCCTGCGCTCGCCAGCCGAGAACCTGTTGGCGTTCAGCTCTGCCGGCTCCGATACGGCCGGTTCGATCTTCGGCCAGGAAAACTGCTGGGCGGTACGCCTGCGATGGCAGTTCGCACACCGAACCGCACACTTTCTGATCTCCGCCTGGATGGCTGACCAGCTGTACGCCTGATGCACGAGGCGGCAGATCTCCTTGAGTTTGTCGGCTGGATCGACATGGTCGAACTCGAGCACAACAGGATCGGCGACTCCGCAATCGACGCAGCACTGATCAGCGAGATACGCCCAAATCCTGGCCTTAAGCTCTCGCGTGAACGCCCTGGACCGCTGAGTATTGCGACTGATGTACGTCTGCTTGTTAGCCGCGTAATGGTCGCGCCCATACGCCGCGACGCAGGCCTTACACCTGCGATGCTGATGTCCCGTTTGCTTGTTTCGAAAGCCGAATTCGGCTAGCTGCTTACTTTGGCCGCACAAAGAACATGTACGCACGGCGTGAAACCCTCGGTGGAAAGGATGGTTTGGACCCAAACCATCCACCTACGCAACATCGGGGCGGAGCCCCGAGCGCTATGGCTGGAATTCTGGTGCTGGACTTCCTTCTAATGGAGTCCCTCGGCGGGTTCGCTCTGCATCGTCGTCCTGATGGCGTCGCCGCGCTAATCGCACGTATGTTCTAGCATCCGCTGGGCCAGTGCGCAAGATCGCCGTTGCGTGACCCTTGTCGCAACTGCGGCTCAATCGGGCCGAGTTGCGAAGCACCGACCGCGTCCCGAGTTCTGGTGGACCTGAGGAGACTCGAACTCCTGACCTGACGCATGCGAAGCGCCCGCTCTCCCAACTGAGCTACAGGCCCAGGACCACGTGGATTATAGGCCCATGGGCGCTAGAGCGACGGGGCGAAATTACGGCCAGTAACTACAGCGTTGGTTGTACGCTCAGGATCCAGTCCTCGCCGTTGGCGAGGTACCAGCCGCGGCGGCTGGTGATGCGGACCCCGCGCACTTCGAGCTCGTGCAGCGTGAACGCACGACCCTGAAAGCGCTCGGTGATTTCGGGGGGCGCGTCGGACCCGTCGCGCGCGCGACGCACCTCGGCCACCACGTAGCGCTCGACGATCGGCGTCTCGAGCATGTGCACCCATCAGGATAGCGTCGGCTAGAATCTGCGACACCCCTGATGGCAGGCTACGGAACCGCGTTCGGTCGCGGACTCATCATTGGCGCGGGTGCAGCGCTGTTGTACGCGGCGGCTCGCGAGACCATGGGTCCCGCCCGCGCAGCAGAGCCAGAAGTCGATGAGAGCGCGAGGCGACTCATCGACTGGGATTGGGCAACCAACATGGCGATCCGCACGGCGGGTCGCACCCCAACACTCCACCCGGGCGCGATCGCTCAGCTGCAACGCATGTACGAAGACATGCTGCGCGACATCGAAGGTCCGATCGCCGCCTATACCCACAACGAGCTCTCCTTGGCAAACACGCGCGTCGAAGTGCTCGACCGCGCTGGCTGGATCCGCGCCAACGTCGTCAACTTCCGCGAGCTGCTGCAGCCCGTCGAGGATTTCTACCGCGAAACGGCTGGTAAGACGCGCTTCCCGCCACCCATGCCGCTTCAGCGCGGCGCGCAGATGCTGCTCAGCTCGCAAATCGGGATCCTGGTCGGATATCTCAGCCGACGCGTCCTCGGCCAATACGACATCGCCCTGCTCGGGCAGGAAACGATCAGCGGCGGCAAGCTCTACTTCGTCGAACCCAACCTTCAGCAGGTCGAGCACATGCTCAGCGTTCCGCCAGACGAGCTGCGCCGCTGGATCGCGTTGCACGAGGCAACGCACGCGCACGAGTTCGAGCTGTACCCCTGGGTACGTGAATACCTGAACAACTCGTTGCGCCAGTACCTGCGACTGTTGCTCGAGGACATGCGCGGCCGCGGCGACGGCGGAGACAACACGCTCGCGATGATCATGAATCGGTTCATCGGCAATCTGCGCCAGGGCCATAACGTGATCAACGCGCTCATGACGCCACCCCAGCGCGAGCTGCTGTCCAGACTGCAGGCGCTCATGGCGCTCGCGGAGGGCTATTCGAATCACGTGATGAACAACGTCGGCCGCGACCTCCTGCCGAATTTCGAGCTGATCCACACGCGCGTGGAACAGCGCCAGCGGCAGCGTTCGCCCGCCGAGCAGTGGTTCCTGCGCATCACCGGACTGTCGCTGAAGATGGAGCAGTACCGGCTCGGCGAGCAGTTCGTCGACACCGTCGTTCGCCAACGTGACATCACGTTCGCCAATCGTGCCTGGCAGTCGCGGGAAGCCTTGCCGACGGAAGCCGAAATCAGAGACCCTGGGCGCTGGATCGCGCGTATGGAGGGCAGTCAGGTCGCGTGAGGGACGTCATGCGCTTCACCGTCGTCGACCCACGCGGTCGAGTCAGCTTCATCGCCTCGTGCTCGACGCTCGAGGCGCTCGTGGCGGCATGCGCCAGCGATAGCCAGCCGCGCACATTGGAGCAGTTGCTCAAAGCCGCTGAACCATTCGTCCCCGACCTGCCAGACCGCGTCCTCAGCGGACTGGCCGTGTTCGACGAGCACAACTCGCCGGAGAACTTCCGCTGGATCCACGCCGCGCTGGATTACTGCTTGCCCCAGGAGTCGCCGGTCTTGCGAGTGGTCGATCCGCGGACCGAGGAAGTCAGCCTGTCGCCTGTACGCGCGGGCGTGGTGGTGTTCAACCTGTTGGCCAAGCGGATCGTGCAGCTACAGAACACGTACTCGGAGATACGGCGCAAAGGCCGCGTGCGCGTGCTTCGGAACAACCAGCCGACCGACCGCGTACATCGGTATGAGCTGCCCGAAGACTGGTCGCTCGTGCCGTCGCGCACAGCCCCGTAGGCATTGCTGCCCGAACGCTACGCGGCGCTGCTGCCTGAGACGGCGGCAGCAACGCCCCGCGGCCATCTGGCCATAGGCGGCTGTGATGTGGTCGAGCTAGCGGCGACGCACGGCACGCCGCTGTACGTGTATGACGAGGTGACCATCCGAGGACGGGCACGTGCCTATCGCGAGGCGCTGAAGTCGGCATACCCGGCCAGGTCACTGGTCTGCTACGCGGCCAAGGCGTATTGCGCGCCCTGGCTCCTGAAGGTCATCGCCGAGGAAGCGCTCGGGCTGGACGTAGTCTCGGGCGGCGAGCTGTTCATGGCGCTGCACAGCGGGTTCCCCATCGAGCGCGTCTACTTCCATGGCAACAACAAATCCGATGTTGAGTTACGTCAAGCGGTTGACGCAGGTGTCTCGCGCATCGTCGTCGACAATCTGGACGAAATCGACATGCTGGAGCGCACCTGTGACCAGCAGGAAGTGCTACTGCGCGTCGCGCCCAGCGTCGAAGCGCACACGCACGCGCACATTCTGACCGGCGCGCTCGACACCAAGTTCGGACTCAGCATCGAGACGGGTGCCGCCGAACAGGCAGCGCGCCGCATCCTCCAATCGAAGCGGCTGCGGCTGGTCGGCTTGCATGCGCATATTGGCTCGCAGATCTTCGAGCTGGAGCCCTACCGCCAGACGTTGCAGCGCACTTTCGACCTGGCGGCGCGGCTGCGAGACGAAGCCGGGTTTCGCCTGCGCGAGATCAGTCCTGGCGGAGGCTATGGCGTGCGCTATTCGAGCGCCGAGGACGAGCCGATTCCACCAGCACAGGCAGCGCGGGCCGTTGCGGAGGCGGTCTGCGACGCGGCGGCACAGCACGGCTTCTCGGATCTACCCGCCTTGACGATCGAACCCGGGCGGTCGATCGTTGCGCCCTCAGCCGTGGCCGTCTATCGCGTCGGCTCGATCAAGCACATCGAGGGCGTACGTACCTACGTCGCGATGGATGGCGGCATGGCCGACAATATCCGCCCGACGGCGTATGGCGCGCGCTACACCCCGCTGCTGGCCAATCGGGTCCTGGACGAAGCTGACGCGCTGGTCGCCGTTGCGGGCAGGTATTGCGAATCGGGCGACGTGCTCGTCAAAGACGCGTCACTTCCGATGCCGCGGGTGGGCGATCTGATCGGCGTGCCCGCATCCGGCGCGTATCAGTTGTCGATGGCCAGCAACTACAACATGGTCCCGCGCCCGGCGGTGGTCGTCGTTAGCGACGGACAGGCGCGCCTGGTTCGCCGCCGCGAGACCTACGAGGACTTGCTGAGCGCGGAGCGCTTCTAGTCTCTACTGAGCGGGAACGCTCCAGAGGTAGGACGCGGCGGCGAGGGCGTCGTCGTGCGACAGGCCCAGCTTCGGCATGGCTGTGCCTGGCTTGTGCGCTGGCGGGTCCTCGATCCAGGCGGCGGTGTCGTCGACCGACGCATTTGGAACGACGCCGCCGGCCAGTGTCGGCCGTTGGGATACGGGGCCGATGCCGCCGTTCGGGCCCAGGTTCGGGCCGATATTGCCGGCCGCGCCCGGAATATTCGGAATCGTGTGGCAGCCGCCGCAGCCGTACTGCAGGATGACCCTGACGCCCTGCTGTTGCTGCGGGTTGAGTGCCTGGTAGAACGGCAGCTCCTGCACGTTCGGCTGCTGGGGCATCTGTCCTACGCCTTGCGAGACATTGGCGGTGACGATGTCGTTGATGTGGTCCCAGGGCGTCGCGTTCTTGCCATCCAACTCGATTGGCTTGTCGCCATTGAGGATCATCAGCGTGAGCTCGTTGATCTGCTCGTCGAGCAACGTGCCGCCGTCGATCTGGCCCCACGTTGGCATCGGCGTGCCCGGGCGGCCACGCTGGATGGTCTTGAAGATGAAGTCGTACTCCTTGGTACGCGAATCTGGATCGGTGGGCCGCAGGTCTGGTCGATTCAGCGGCGGCGCCAGTCGAAGTGGCGTCACGCCTTGCACGACCGCGCCCTGGCCTTTTTCGCCGTGGCACGGATAGCACAGCGAACTGAACGTCTCGACCCCGCGGCCGATCGAGGTGTCCAGCTGTGCCTGGGATGCCTGGACCTGGCGTGCTGGCTCGCGGAATCCGTAGCCCAGGAACAGCAGGGCCATGGCGGCAATCATGGCCGTGATCGCGACGATCTTGCGCTCCATCGCCAGAGCGCCCGTCGGCGGTCCTGGTGGCGCGCCCGGCAAGGGCTGAGCAACGCGCGCGGCGTACCACAGGACCGCGCCAAGGATGACCAGCAGGAAAAGCGCCGTGAACAGCGCCGGGGCGTTCGTCAGATCCATTCTGGGGCGTGACTACGCGGGTGGCGCGACGGCGTCGGCCGCGCTGGCGATCGGGCGGGAGATTGACTTCGACGGGCCGGTGTCGACGGTTATCTTGCCAGTCGAGTCGATATGCAACGGGAAGCGATCCATGGGTCGCGGGGCAGGCCCCTGGATGATCTGGCCGTAGCGGTTGTAGATCGACCCATGGCACGGGCACTTGAAGCGCCCCTTGTCTGTAAACGCCTGGTCGCCGCCGTCGGGTGGACCCGGCATGGCCGGATCCTGGTCCGCCCACGGCACCGTGCAGCCCAGGTGCGGGCACTTCCAGTAGAGGGCGAAGAAACCTTCCGGAACACGCGTGATGTAAAACTTGCCCTCGCGCACGGCTTTGACGTCAGCCACCTTGAAGTCGGCGACCATGCCGGCGGTGACGGTTCCGCCAAACGCACCCAGGCGCTTGGGGGTGAAGAAGCCGAGGAAGCCGATGCTCCACTGGCCGAGCAGAGCCATGACGGCGCCCCAACCGATCCAGCGGAACGCCATGCGACGCCGAACTCGAGCGGTTTGCTCGACCTCGACTTCGTCCAGCTCGCGGAGCTGCCGCTCCTTCTCCGGCGGGACAAATAGGCCCAGCTCACGGGTGTTATTTGCCATGCGCTTTGTCTAAGCCCTCTTCTGCGTCAATCTAAGCGTACCTGGCGCGGGTCCCACGGCCACATCAAGATCATCTGCTGTCCACGGAAGAACGAGCCGACAATCGTGAGCACAACGTAAGCGACGACAAACCCCGTAAACAGCGCGAACATGTAGTCACGCATGCCGTCTGGGCGATAAATGATCCGAATCAATATCAACAGAACAAGTATCGGCAGATTCATCAGAATCAACGGCACGATGACGTTCGGCAAACTCAATGCGCCGATGCCGAACGGGTTAACGTCCGCCAGGAGGGGCGCGTGCAGGTTCGTCGCCAGCGTCTGCATCAGCGGTTTCACGCCGATCTTTTCGTCGAACAGGATCAACGCGATCAACACGATCGTGGAGTAAACGGTCGTAAAGATGCAGATCGGCTTGGCTTTCGGAGTGCCAAACCACTTGCCCACGTCGGCCGTACTGCGGTCGAAGTACGGAATCAGTGGGATCGCTCCGAAGACGACGCCTGCCGGTACCAGCACGCCCGCCAGAGACGGATGCATGTGCAGCAAGAGCTCCTGGAGATTCAGGAAGTACCACGGCGCTTTGGACGGGTTTGGCGTCTTGTCCGGGTTGGCGTGGGCCTCGAGGGGCGCCTGCAGGATGATCGAGACGATCACCAGACTGAGCAGCATCAGCACCGCAGCCAGGAATTCGATGGTCACCAGGTGCGGCCAGACGTACACCAGACGCTCGGATTGCTCGGAGGCGCTGGGCGCGGGTTCGCGTTTGGCGACGGCCGCGACCTGTTCGCGTCGCGCGGCCGCGGCCGCGGCCACTTTGGTGGGCACGCCCGCGCCGGCGGGTCGTTCCGCGATCGCGGTGGCTCCGGCAGGAGCGGCGGCGGGTGCTGGCGCTGGTGCGGCGGCAGGCGCGGGTGCGGCACTGGCGGCCGACGGCGGCCGGCCGATACCAGCGGCGGCCGAGCGTTGCTTGTAGAGGGCAGCCCGCTCGGCAGGGGTCATGCCCTCCATGTCAGGTGTGCGTTCGAGTGGCCCAGGCATCAGAGAGGTCCAGAAATACCGCCATCCTTGCGAATACGCCAGAAATGGACGGCCATCAAAATCGCCGTAACGAGCGGCACGGCGATGACGTGGAGAACGTACCAGCGCACCAGCGTGTTGTCGCTGATCTCATAACCGCCGATCAGCAGGAACCGCGTCTGCTCGCCCACGAATGGCGTCGCGCCCGCCATGTTCGTGCCGACCGTGACGGCCCAGATTCCGAGCTGGTCCCATGGCAAGAGGTATCCGGTGAAGCTCAGAAAGAACGTGCAGAACAAGAGGATCGCGCCGACGGCCCAGTTGAACTCGCGCGGAGGCCGGTACGCGCCCGTGTAGAAGACGCGGAGCATGTGCAGGAACACCACGATGACCATCGCGTGTGCCGAGTAGCGGTGAATGTTCCTGAGCAACAGCCCGAAGTTGATGATCGTGTCCAGGTCCTTCATGTCCTGGTACGCGACACTGGTGGCGGGCCGGTAATAGAACATCAGCAGCACACCCGTGACAGTCAGCAACAAGAACAGGAAGAACGACAGGCCGCCCAGGCAGAAGGTATAGGTAATGCGCAGGCTCTCACGACGGATCCGCACCGGATGCAGGTGCAGGAACACGTTGTTGAACATGATGAGCGCCTGCTGGCGCGGCGTGGACGGGTAACCGGTACGGAACCAGGCCCTGAAGATGCGGTTCTCGGTCAACGCACGGCGGATCTGGCCGTGCGAGATGTCCTCAAAGAAAAGGCGTAATCCCTCGTCCATGGCGACTGCACATCAATGCTGCGCGTGAGGACTGCGCCGTGTCAAACCGTTCTTTGCCTGACAGGAAAACTCCTACTTCTGGTTCCCATCACTCAGCTTTGAGCATGCCTTTTCTCAGCGCGTAGCGGACCAGCTCGTAGCGGTGCCGCAAGCCCAGTTTCTGCATGATGCGCTCGCGGTACGTATCCACCGTCTTGGGGCTGATGACCAGTTGCTCGGCGATCTCGGTGCCGCTGTACCCCTCGGCCACGAGTTTGAGGACTTCGCGCTCACGCTCGGTCAGGCCGTCGAACGGTTCTTCCTCGCGCGTCGAACGGTCCAGGTACCCGTCAACCAGCAGCTTGGTCGCCGCGGGGTACAGGAATACTTCGCCGCGGTGCACGGTCCGAATCGCTTCGATCAGCTCGGTATCCGCGCCCGCCTTCAAAACGTAGCCCGAGCCGCCCGCCTCGAGTAACGGCAGCAGATACTGCGACTCGGCATGCATCGTCAGGATCAGCACCTTCGACTTGAGGCCGCTCTGTTTGATCGCGCGGGTCGCCTCCAGGCCACCCATACGTGGCATCTGGATGTCCATCACGATCACGTCAGGCGCTGATTGCGTCGCGGCGTCGATAGCGGCGGCTCCATCCCCGGCTTCGCCGACCACCTCGATATCCGGCTCAGCGTTCAGCAAGGCTTTCAGACCCGCGCGCAGGACCGCGTGGTCGTCAGCCAGTACCACGCGGATCTTCGCCTGGACATCGACCAGCGTCATATCAGCCTCGTCGGTACCCGGGCCTCGACGCGCGTGCCACGGCCCGGCGCGCTGTCGATCACCAGCTCGCCCTGGACGAGCGCCAGCCGCTCCTGCATGCCGAACAGGCCGAGGCCGCGTTCGCGCGAGCGCATCATGTCCTCAACGTCGAACCCCTCGCCATCGTCATCCACCGCGGCCAGCACTTCGTGGGACTTGCGCTGCAACGCCACGTGGACCTGCTGCGCCCGCGCATGCTTCGCGGCGTTCGTCAGCGCCTCCTGAACGACGCGGTACAGCACGAGCTCCACCTGCGGCGGCAAGCGGCGGTCGTCGAAACCGTGCGCGCTGAACTCGACATGGACAGGCATGCGGGCGCCATACGCCTCGGTGTACGCCTCCAGGGCCGCCACCAGGCCGAGGTCGTCCAGTGTGGCCGGACGCAGCTCGATCGCCAGTTTGCGCACAGCCTCGAGTGTGTCCGAAGTGAGCTGGCGCAGCTCGTCGATCTGGCCGCGCATCTCCGGTTCGCTGCGCGCGCGTTCCAGAATTTTCAGCCGAATGAGCAGGGTGGTCAGCGCCTGCGCGGTTTCGTCATGCAGCTCGCGGGCGATGCGCTTGCGTTCGTCTTCCTGCGCCGCCAGCACCTGCTCCGAGAGCTTCTGCAGCAGGCCGCGGTGCTCCTCGAGCACGTCGAGCATGGTGTTCAGCGTGTCGCCGAGCCGTTCGACGTCAGGGTCGCGGAACAGTACTCGTTGAGCGCGCGCGCTGAGATCGCCGGTGGCGACTCGGTCCACGGTGCGCTCGAGCGCGTGCAGTGGCTGCAGTGCCAGCGTGAGGACCGCGGCGTTGATCAGCAGGCTACCAGCGAAGCCGACGACGATCATCACCGCGATCGCGCCCCAGTGCAGGTCACCGCCCGGGTTGCCGGAGACGAACGTGAGCGTGAACCAGGTACCCAGGCCCACACCGATCAGGACAACCAGGCAGTTCGCAACCAGAACCTTCAGGAAGAGCGGCAGGCCGAGTAAGGCCCGACCGAACCCAGGCGCGGGCGCGGTGCGCGTTTGTCGCTCGGTGAGCGTTGCGGTGGTCAATTCGAACCGAAGTCTAAATGGTTATCTGAGCCAGGCTACGGCTTATCGCGGCGGCGGGTCGGCAGGCCATGTCACGAAGACTTGGGTGCGAAGCCGCCGCGCTTGTAGAGGCTGCCTGCGTTCCAGAACATCCAGCCCTGTGAGCCTGAATCCACCACGGCTTTCTTCTGCGCTTCGATTTGCGGCGCGTCGTAGCGGACCTTCTGCGCCCATGGATAGTCATCGAAGTACTGCAGCCATGGTCGAACGACCAGGTTCTTGCCTTCGAGCTTTTGCTCGACATTCTGCAAGCTGCGGAAAACGACGTCGTAGGGTCGGCTAACCACGTCTGGATATGGGATCTGGCCCGGAATGCCGGCGCTGAAGGTCGACGGGTAGACCATCGGGCAGTAGTAGTCGATGTTGTCGGCGAGCACCGATAAGTCCTGACCGATGCCGCCATCGTCGGTCCACCACGTCGTATAGCCGAAGGTGTCCATGCTCAGGTAGCCGCCCGCGGCGGTAATGGCCGCGTGGGCGCGGCTGAGAAAGCCCTTCAAGGCCGCGACCCGGTTGTCTTCGCTCATCGGCTGTGAATAGACGATGTCGCCGATGCTGTCGTCTGGCGACGGGTCCGTCGGGAAACGGATGTAATCGAACTGAACCTCGTCGAAGCCGTGCTGGATTGCTTCCTTCGCCAGCGCTGTGTTGTAGTCCCAGGCAGCCGACTGAAACGGATCGACCCATGCCAGGTTTTCGCCGTCCACCCACTGCTGGCCCGTTCGGCGATCCTTGACACCGACGTCGAGCCCGGCCCTGGCTCCATTCCGCGCCAGCATGTTGTCCTTGAAGACCACGACGCGGCCGATCACGTATGCGCCATGCTGGTGCAGCGTGCTGATCAGGCCGTCGATGTCGTCGATGGTCGGCTCCGAATCCGCGCCGATCGTGTTCGCCAGCGGGACGTTGCTCTTGTAGCTCAGCAGGCCGTAGTCGCCTTTGACGTCGATGACGACGGCATTGATCTCCGTCGAATCGAGAAGCTGGTACATCTGCTGGCGATAGTCGTCCCCGCCGATCGCGAAGAAGGTCATGTACATGCCGCGCACGACGTTCGGCTGGAGTTTCACGTCGAGGGACGGCTGGGTCGCCAGGTCCACGCGTGCGGCGCGATAGCCAGGCGCAAGCACCGTTAGCTGCCCTGATGTCGGCCGGTGCTTGAGATCGTAGGTACCGTCGTCGTCGGCCTGGATCAGCGTGCTGGCGAAGATCACGCGCGCGTGCGCGATGGGTTTGCCCGTGGCCGCGTCGGTGATCTGGCCGTTCAGCCTGGGCTGCAGTGCGACACGCAAGGTGTCCTGGCCGGTGAAAGTTGTCTCGGCGGGCGCGTAGCCGTTCGCGGCCAATCGGAACGTCTGGCCCGGGCGAACGCCTGAGACCTCGAGCCAGCCTGGGCCCATCGTCCTGGCGCCGACGCCGCCGTCGAGAAGCGCCGGGACGGGCTGGCCACTGTCCGCGTCGGTCGTCGAGATGTCGACGGCGATCGGATGCAGGTGCGCTGTGAGCGGGTCAAATGGGTTACTGACGCGCATGCGCGCGGCGTGATAACCCGGGGCGTCCACACCGACGACGTCGGTGGGTTTTACGCCGTCCAGCGCAAAGCTACCGCTACCCGCTGTTTGCGCCGAGGCGCGAGGCGACCAGATGCGCGCACCGACAATCGGCGCGCCCGTGGTGTCGTCCATCACGCTGCCCTTCAGGCTGAACCCAGCAAACGCGAAGTGGTACCAGGCGGCGGCACCGACGAGCAGGATCGCAAAAGGGAGGGGGCTGATCGCGGGCAGTCGTACGCGCGGCACGCGGGGCAGGCTGAGCTGCGGCAAGCTGAGGCGAACCCGTGGCAGCCTCACCATGGGAAAGCTCGCTCGAAGTTTTGTTGAAGGCCGTGCGCGTTGCCCTCGACGGTATGCCGACCGGGCATGCGTATGGGTTGAATACGACCAACCGCGATTTGAGTACATTTCGTGCAGTCGCCGACGCCGGCTGGCCAATTGTATCCGGGTAGCAACGCGTAAAATCCGCGCTAGAAGGAGGCAGCGGAGTATGGGAGTCATCACAGTCTCCCGGCACCCTGGCTCGCTGGGAGACACACTCGCCCGGGCGTTGGCTGAACGCCTCCACTATCGACTCGTCGCGCGTGGCGAGTTGATCCAGCTCGCCGAGCGTGTCGGCGGTTCGGACCTCGCTTGGGAACGCGCACCCGAGATGCATGAACGTTCCCCGTCGTTCTGGGAGCGCTTGAACGAAGAGCGCAGGCGCTACGTCAGCGTGCTGCGGCGAGTCGTCACGCAGCTCGCCGAGGATGACGACGTGGTGATTGTCGGACTGGGCGCCGGCCAGTTCTTGAAGGGGCTTTCGAACGTCCTGCGCCTCCAGGTGATCGCTCCGCCTGATGTGCGGCTCGAGCGGGTGATGGAGCGCGGCTTCGACAACATCTCAGGGCCGTTGAGTCGCGACAAGGCGCGTGAGCTCATACGCAAAGCGGACCACGATTCGGGTGGCTTTTTGCGTTACCTGTTCAACATCGACTGGATGGATCCGCAACATTGGGACCTGGTCATCAATACCGGGCGGTTCAGCGTCCCCGAAGTCGTCGACATCGTGGCGGCGATCGTCGACAGCGGCGTCCTCGAGCCGACCACGCTGGATCGGCAGCGCCTCGAAAACCTCGCGCTCGCGAGTCGCATCGAGGCGACCGTGCTGGGTGATCCCAGCGTGTGGGTCAACGCGCTCAAGGTGATTGCTCAAGAAGGCCACGTGCGCATCGATGGAGAAGTCATCACCGAAGATGACCGCGACGCCGTCGAACAGGTGGTGCGCGCGATCGACGGCGTGCGACTTGTGGAAAATGACCTGCGTGTGCAACCGCCGCCACTGACGGGCATGTAGGGTTGATCGGTCATTCAGAGGCGCTGGCGTGGCTGCGAACAGCCCTGGCCAATGATCGCTTCGGCCATGCCTATCTCATCACCGGCCCGCGGGGCGTCGGTCGGCGGTCCTTTGCGCTGGAGGTTGCTCAGGCGCTGAACTGTCAGGCGAGCGATGTCGGGCAGCGGCCTGACCACACCTGCCAGCAGTGTCGGCTGATTCAGCGCAACGTGCACCCCGACGTGCGCACTGTGCGACGAGCGCCAGAACGCCGAGCCATCGTGTTGCGTGCGTCGGGCAGCGGACCACAACGCGACTACGCTGACAACGTCGAGTTCATTCAGTCCGACGCACAGCTCAAGCCGGTCATCGGCCGCAAGAAGGTCTACCTGATCATCAACGCGGAAGAGCTGGCGGAGGACGCCGCGAACCGGCTGCTGAAAACGATCGAAGAGCCGCCGGGGTTCGTCGTGTTTTTGTTGACGGCTATCGAGCGAGGCGCCGTCTTGCCGACGATTGTTTCGCGCTGCGGAGAGATTCGACTGCGGCCGATGCCACGCGCCGACCTCGCCACGGCACTGCACCAGCGCGGCGTCGAGAGCGAGCGTGCAGAACTGCTCGCGGCGCTTGCGGGCGGGCGTCAAGGGTGGGCCCTGGCGGCCGCGGCGGACAGCGTGGTGATCGAGCAGCAGGAGGCGTTCGTGGCTCAGCTCGTCGAGGCGCTGGCTGGCAGTCGCGTGCAGCGCTTGCTCCGAGCGCGTGCGCTGTCGGAGCGCTGGGCCAGCCAGCCGGAAGCAGTGCGCGAGACGTTACGCGCGTGGCTGGGTTGGTGGCGCGACGTGCTGCTCGTCCAGCTTGGCCTCACTGCGCGCGTTGCGCACCTGGCACCCACCGATCGCGCTCGCCTCGAGGCGGTTGCCCGCCAGGTGAGTCACGATTCTGCGCGACGCGCCGCCGCCGCGGTGCAACAGACGATGTTTGACCTGGATTGCAACGTGAACGCGCGCCTGCTGCTCGACCTGCTCTTACTGCATTTTCCGAAAGCGACTACTGGATAGACCAGACCACGCGGACCGTGGTCGAGACTTGCAGCTGACCAGGTTGAACGGGTGTGGTCGGCTGGGGCGCGGCCGCGGGCGCCGCGTTCAGCTGACGTTGCGGCGTGACCCCGCTCGTGTCCGACTCTTCGACGAGAATCGGCTTGCCGAGGGCGACGCCGCTGGCGGTCGCCAGCTGCTCGGCTTTGGCGCGCGCATTCTGCATCGCCTGATCGCGAGCCTGGCTCTTCAGCCCTTCGATGTCGTCCTCGGCTTGGAAGTTGATGCCATAGACGCGGCTCGCGCCAGCCGCAACCGCGGCATCGATCAACGATCCGAGCCCAGACACGTTGGTCGTCTTTACGTCCACCATGTTCTGGACCTGGAAGCCGCGCAATGTACCGCTGCCATTCGGGCTGTTGTCGTATTGCGGATTGATCGCAAAGCCGACCGTTTGAATGTCGGTGTCGGCGATGCCGTTCGCCTTCAAACTGGCCACCACCGCGGCCATTCGCTGCGCCGCCTGAGACTGCGCGTTCGCCAGGGATGGATCGGTGAGATCGACGCCGATAGTAATGTGCGCGGTCGTCGGCTGCGCCAGCACGATGCCCTGGCCGACAACGCTGATGCCGCTCGTTGTGGACGAGGGTTGGGTCGGGACGGTCTGCGCCAAACTGACCTCCACGGAGGCGGAAACGGCGAGCACAGCGATCGTGAGAAGGACGATGAATCGAGCGAGCACGTGCGGTTTACTCCAGATTGAGCGGCAGAATGACGGCGGCGCGTGCTAGACGCAGGCGGTGACGCAAGGCTACCGCGAGGAGAACGATCAGGACCGCAAGAACCCCCGCGACGCTCGCGGCGTCTCGCCAGACCGCGGCGGGATCCAGCGTCGACGACTGGAGTGCGGTCGACACTGCCGCCGGCGTCGGCGCGGGTGTCGGCGGCAGTGTCGGCAGCGGTCGGACGCTGGTCGTCGCGGCGACCTGGTCGCTCGAATCGCCGCCTGGTGCACTCTGGGCCGATCGCGCACCGGCGGCCGGGCGCGTGGCAGCGGAGACCGCAGCGGGGGGCGCAGGCGGCGACGGCGCAGGGATGCTCGCTGGCGCGGCTGACGGGGCAGTTACGAGCGGCGCGCGCACTG
>JAFAPL010000022.1 GCA_019247135.1 Chloroflexota bacterium
TGTCCGGTTGTGGGACACCGCCTCCGGACAGCAACAGATGAATCTGCTCGGCCACGAAGGGGCGGTGTGGTGCGTGGCGCTCTCGAGGGATGGGCAGCTGGCAGCCAGCGGCGGCGATGACGGGACGCTGAGGCTATGGCAGCCCAAAAGTGGCGACTGCCTGCGCGTGTTGCGGAGCGATCGCCAGTATCAGCGCCTCGACATCACGGGCCTGACCGGAGTTACGGAAGCACAGCGCACCACCCTGCTTGGGCTCGGCGCGATCGAACAACCCACGAAGCAACCAATTGACTGACTTGTTCTCCTCACAAGACAGGTCCAGGACTCCGCGTGGTTCGGCCCTCCGCCGCGCAACGGAACCACCGGAAGAGAGTTCTTCGCTTGAAAGAGAAGCAGAACCGGTTTTAGGTAACTAACCCACACTAACCCGAGCCGACCCGCACACTTCTGACGCAGGATAACGAACCGCTCTCGGTCTGGTTAGGCGCATGCTGGAGGCATTCGGCCGCCAGAAAGCACGCGGCTCCCAGAAAGGATGGTTCGCCTGGTGCACGCGACGTAACGGTGATGGACGAATTGCAGTGTCTCATCGACACGTACCGACTCCGGTCACCATCGGCATTGTCCTCGAAACTAAGCGTCCTGCCGCGCATCGAACATATTCGGGATCCTCGTGTCGTGCCTTTCCTGCTGGAGGTACTGAGCGATCCAGGCGAAGTGGGAGAGGTGCGTATTCACGTGATGAGAGAACTTCGAAATGGAAACGGGCTCGTGTTATCCACCGAGCGATCCGTGGTCGCACACGCCATCAGCGTCGTCCTGACCGACGAGGCTGCAGAGCAACTCCGACTCGAAGCAGCCGTGGCTCTCGGCGAGTTCATTCAAATCGAGGGCGTCCTGTCGACGCTTGGCGTCGTAGCGCTTGCGCAGGATGAATCGATTGACCTTCGCTATGCGGCGTTCACGTCGCTCGAGCGAGCCGGACCGACGTCGGAATCAATTTCGATTTTGCACACGATCGCGAGCGATGAAACATTCGGCAATTCAGCCCGCGGCGTCCTGTCCGCGTGGCACGTGGAGCACGAATGATGGGCAACGTCAATCGGCGTGACTTTCTGCGAAAGATTGCAATTGGGCTCGCCGCAACACAGCTCGGCCTGCCGACCCTGGCACTTGCGCACTCCGAGCACAGGGGGAACTTCATGAGCACAAACTGCATTAGCCAGTCGACGACGGATGGCTTCGGCTCCGTCTCTCAGGCACCCAACCTGCCGGACGGCTTCGCGAACACCTTCACCAGTCAGTATGTCGACACAAGTACAGTCCGTCAGCACGTCGTCATCGGCGGGAGTGGCCCACCGCTGCTGCTGGTGCATGGCTGGCCACAAACCTGGTACGCCTGGCGCCTGGTGATGCCGGCACTCGCGCAGGACTTCCAGGTCATCGCGCCTGATCAGCGGGGTATCGGTCTCTCCGACAGACCCCGAGACGGCTACGACACAGGCACGCTCGCGGGGGACCTCGTCGCGTTGATGGATGCTCTCGGTCACCAGCGCTTCGCCATGGTCGGGCACGACACCGGCATGTGGATCGGCTACGCTCTGGCCGCGGATCATCCGGAGCGGCTCGACCGACTTGCCGTCGCCGAGACTCCCATTCCGGGCCTGTCTCCATCGCCGCCGCTGCTCTCCAACGCCCGTCTGAATTCCCAACTGTTCCACTTCGGATTCAACTGGCTGGATGGGCTGAATGAACAACTCGTTTCGGGGCGGGAGGACCTGTATTTCGGCTACCAGTTCGCCACCAAGGCCGCCAAGCAACTGCCCGACTACGCCCTCAAGTATTACATCGACACTCTCGCCGCCGAGCCCGAGGCCTTGCACGCCAGTTTCGCAATGTATCGCGCTCTTGACACCACCATCGCACAGAATACGCAGCGGAAATCCCAGCAACTGACCCTGCCAATCCTGGCAATCGGCGGCGGGCACAGCCTGGGTCAGCAGGTTGCCGACACGATGAAGCTCGGCGCCGAAGACGTGCAGAGCCTCGTTATTCCCGGCTCCGCGCACTATCCGGCCGAGGAGACTCCGGAGGATTTGCTGGCGGCGCTGACCGAATTTCTTGCCCCATACCGCGGCGCGCCGGCCACAGCGCTGGCACGGTGACCTGTCCATGTCCATGCATGCAAAGTCCGAGGAAGGCACACCGACATACCTGGAGAGCAGCGGCGACCCTGCGCTTGCTGGCTACTTTCCTGCCTGGCTGAACAATCTGGCTGATGACGTCACCCTGGAGGGCTCGATGATGGATGGCGCCGTCCAGGGGGCCGACGCGGTGCGGGCCGTGCTGGTGTACATCCGTAAACTCTATGAGCGCCAGGAGTTTCGGTTCGCGGGTCCCTACGGCGACAAAGGGTTCCTCGAGGACTACATCGCCTGGGTCCGCGGCGAGCCACTCGGCAACGTCGTGGTTATCACCCGAAACGAGGCTGGCCAGACGCAGCACATCGTGGGCAACTACCGGCCGCGAAGCACGCTGCTGCTGTTGTCCCGGTTGGTAGGCGAGCACTTCGCCGGCACTCCCTCCGGCGAGCACTTCGCAACCACTGCAGGCTGAAAATGCCAGCCACCGGCAGTTCTCATAGCGAACAAGGAGCACGTAGCCGTGGGCACTTTTGACCGAAGGGACTTTTTGCGAGGCGCCAGCGCACTTGCGCTTGCCGCCATGCAGTTTAACTTTCCCCGTTCAGCGCGCGCGCAAGTCCAGATCCCGGATTCAACAGGAGAAGGCGACTCCGTGACCACAGCCGATGCCGTCAATCCATTCCAGGTCAACGTATCTGACGATGATCTGGCCGACCTCGGCCGTCGCATTGCAGCGGTCCGTTGGCCAACTCGGGAGCTCGTCGCCGATCGGTCGCAGGGGGTGCAGCTAGCGACAATTCAGGAACTGGCGCATTACTGGACGGCGGATTACGACTGGCGGACCTTCGAGGCGAGCCTCAACGCCCTGCCGCAGTTCAAGACTGCGATCGACGGGGTGGACGTCCATTTCATCCACGTCAAATCGCCTCATGCGAACGCGTTGCCAGTGATCATCACGCACGGCTGGCCTGGCTCGGTCGTCGAGCTGCTCGGGATCATCGGCCCGCTCACTGACCCGACGG
>JAFAPL010000098.1 GCA_019247135.1 Chloroflexota bacterium
GCCGAACGATACCTGAAAGCCGCGAAAAGCGCCGGCGACGAAGTACGACTGGTCGGACTCGAACGCACCGGGCACTTCGAATTGATCGATCCGTTGTCGGACGCGTGGCCGGCGGTGCGCGAGGCAGTGGAATCACTCTTATGAGCACGCGCGCGGAACCAAAGCTCACCTATGCCAGCTACTTGCACCTGGACGAAATCCTCTCGGCCCAGCATCCGCTCGCGCCGGACGAGCACGGTCCGTCGGTCCATGCCGCGGAGCACTTCTTCATCGTGACGCACCAGGCGTTCGAGCTCTGGTTCAAACAATTCCTGCTCGACCTGCGCTGCGCGGCGGAGGTGCTTGCGCCACCGAGCTCGGACCTCGAAATGGCGCTCGATCATCTGCAGCGGGGGGCGTCCGTGTTGCGGCTGCTCGTCCAGCAGATGGTCCTGTTCGATCACCTGTCGCCGCGGAGTTTCCTGGCGTTTCGGCCCTACCTGGGGACGGCGAGCGGGTCGGAGTCGGCGCAGTTCCGCGAAGTGCAGAAGGCGCTTGGATTGCGCGGACGCGACGACAGCCCCGTGTACAGCGCATTTCTGGCGGCGCTCGCGGCCTCACGTGTGCAGCTCGACGATGTGTATCGGGCGCCATCGTCGGCTGGTGCGCTGTACCGCGTCGCGGAAGCACTGGTCGACATCTCTGAGCAGTTCTGGCAGCTCAACGCCGTCCACGTACAGGTTGCGGAACGGACGATTGGTCAGCGGCCCGGGACGGGCGGTACGAGCGGCGTCGCCTACCTCGCCGAGGGCCTGGAGAATGCCAAGCCGTTTCCTGAGCTCTGGGCGGTGAGAACGCGCCTGTAGGACGACACGAGCGCGCTACCAAGCGTCGACCAGGTCGGGCGGAATGTGGACGCTCAGGCCGTCCGAGCCTTCGACCACGGTCGGATGCACCTGGCGAATGGTTTTTTGACACGCGAATTGCAGCAGCTCGGCGGCTTTGCTGAACGGCGTCAGACGACGCAAATGCTGCGCGGTCGCGTACACCACGTGATAGTCGCTGTCGAGCACATCGATGGGCCGGAGCCACACCCCTTCACTCGTCTCGATCGTGCAATGCAGAGCTTCCTGGTGGTCGGGCATCTCAGCAACAAAGAATCGGGCGTCGAATCGGGAGGCCATCACGTCGGGCGTGACCCAGTGTGAAAACGGGACGAGTGCGTCGAGGGCAGCGACCAGGTTGAAGCGGCGAAGCGCGTCGACGAGCGAGAGCTGGTTCGACTGGAGGGCGAGACGCGTGGCTTCGAGTTGTTCCTGAAGCGCCACATTGGCTTCGTCCACCTGCAGCATCGTGTGGTGGGCGGACCTCGCGAGCAGAACGCCGGCTTCTTCAAACAGCTCGCGGACTGCGCAGGCGAAGTACGCCGTGGCTGCATGTGGTTCGACAGGTGTGTCGGACCGGTCGAGCAGGCGATGCGCCAGCGCATCGGCGTCGGCGCACGTGAAATCGAGATCGTCCGCGCGAACGGTGCCACCGGGAAAGACGTACGCGCTGGGCGCAACCGGCGAGCGGGCATGGCGTCGCACCATGAAGGTTTCGAGCCCGCGCGGCGCGTCGCGCACCAGGATGATGGATGCGCTCGGGCGCGCCGCCACCGCCATCGCGCAAGTGTAGGGCAGGGTCTAGCGCGTGATAGGCTCCGCGGACTGTGCCGTACTCGTCTGAGGCCGCCGAGTTGACGCGCCGCATCGGCATCGTCGACTCGCACAATGATTTTCCGACCGCCATCGCGCACCAGCGTTCGCTGGGCGTGTGCGATTCATTGAAGACGTACTGGCTGCCGCGTTTTCGCGAGGGAGGCGTGGCACTCGTCGCGGCGCCGATCTGGATTTCATCGCAGTTTGTGCCGGAGGCCGCGCTACGCCGAGCCGTGCAGGTCACCGATGCGCTCTTGCGAGAAATCGAGGATTGCGCGGACGACGTCGCGCTCGTCAGAACGTTCGCCGAGATACGGCAGGCGCGGGCCGACGGAAAGGTCGCGGTTCTGCTGGCCTTCGAGGGCGCGGAGCCATTGGGGCACGATCTCGGCGCGCTGCGCCTCTTTCACGCGGTCGGCCTGCGGATGATGTCGCTGACGTGGAGTCGCCGCAACGCGTTCGGCGACGGAGCGTGGGAAAACGACTCGCGTGGTGGTTTGACGCGCCTGGGTCGACGTGCAGTGGCCGAGATGAACCGGCTCGGCATCATCGTCGACATCTCTCATGCCTCGGATCGGACTGCTCTGGATATTCTCGAGGTCGCTCGCGGGCCGGTGGTCGCCAGCCACTCAAATGCGCGCGCCTTGCGCGACCATCCCCGCAACATGACCGACGACCTCTTGCGGGCGGTTGGCGAGCGCAACGGCGTCATTGCCGTGACGGCCGTGCC
This sequence comes from Chloroflexota bacterium, assembly GCA_019247135.1. The sequence continues at coordinate 2,410 of JAFAPL010000098.1, forward strand.
GTCATTCATCGGGACAGAGCGGGCGACGATTGGCGCGTGGGTGGATCACCTCGAGCACGTCGTATCGGTCGCGGGGATCCAGCACGTCGGCATCGGGGCTGACTTCATACATCACGTGTACGAGATGGGTGGCACGCTCGAGATGCACGAGTGGGCGCCGGAGTGGGGGCCCAATCCTGGGCCATTCGAGGGCATGCTCTCGCCGGAAGATCTGCCTGCGCTGACAGACGAGCTGCTCCGGCGAGGTTTTTCAGAAGCGGACCTCGAGCGCATCCTGCACGAGAACTACTTCAGGGTGTTTGAGGAGGTGCTCCGGTAATGCGGCTTTCAGCGCTCTGGCGCACGGTCCAAAGGGAATACAGAGGCTGGCGCCCCTGAGACCCCCAGGATTACTGACGGGCGTGCGCTAGCGCCAGGCGAACGGGGGCTGCTCGACTTCGCCGAGGTGTATCGACTTGCCATGCAGCGCTACCTCGCGGAACTGGAACAGGATCGCGGCCGTCGGCGCGTAGACCGTGCTATTGACCAGGTTGAAGCTCAGCAACGGCGTGCGATTCGGGTTGCCGTCCCGATCCAGGTCGTCCAGTGGCACTTTGAACGCCGCGTCGACTTCGTGCGGGTTGGCGCTCAGGTTGCTGTCGCTCGACCAGAGGACGAACGGCGTCATCAGGTGACCGGAGCGACTGAGAAAATCGTCCAGGCGGCCGAGGACATCTGACGACGAGAGCTTCAGGCCGATCTCTTCGTGGATCTCACGCAGCACGGCCTGTTCGTCGCTTTCGCCGGGATCCAGGCGACCGCCCGGGAGCGCCCATTGACCGCTGTGGCGACGCAGCGTGGTGACGCGGCGCGTCAGGATGAACGCGGGCTGAGTCTTTTCATCCGGCAAGACGACGACGCCGACGGCTGCCGCGCGCGCCTCGGGGGCCTCCACGGTGAGCGGCTCGAACTCACGCAAGTTGCGGCACAAGCGATGGTGAAGGTCGTCATCAAAGAGATAAGCGATGAGCGCAGGTTAACGCGGTCGCGCGGCGCGGCACGCAGGCTCGGGGGTGCTACCGTCTGAAACGTATGCGCGGAGTGGTGGTTGCCCCGCAGCCCCTGGCCGCCGAAGCCGGGGCCGACATCTTGAGGCGTGGCGGGAACGCTTTCGACGCCGCGATCGCGGCGGCATTCGCGCAGATGGTCACCGACCCGCAGATGTGCGGCCTGGGCGGTTTCGGCTGCGCCACCTACCTCAGCGCGCGGGGCTGTGAGCATGTTGCGTTTCACGCTCGCGCCGGCAGTGGCGCCAGACCCGACATGTGGGCCGCGGACTTTCGCGGTCGCACGGAGCTCGGCGGCTACACGCTCTTCGACGACCATCGGTCGAATCTTGGGCACACCTCCGTTGGCACGCCTGGCGTCGTCGCCGGCTTGGCGACGTTGCACGAACAGGCGCGCTTGGCCTGGGCCGACCTGATCCAGCCCGCGGCCGAG
>JAFAPL010000354.1 GCA_019247135.1 Chloroflexota bacterium
GCGTCGACGCGCGCATCCGCGAGCTCGGCGAGCTCGTGGATTCGTGGCTGCGTCAAGAGGTCCAGCACGCGGTGTCCGAGCCCGCCCAGCGCTTCGGCGGCATGCTCGAGTACCACTTCGGCTGGCGCGACACCAACCTCCAGCGTCTTGAGAAACGCGCGCCCGCCGGAAAACGCCTGCGGCCGGTGCTCACGCTCCTGGTGAGCGAAGCCGTCTCAGGCGTTGCGGAAGACGCGCGCGACGCCGCGATCGCGGTCGAATTGATCCACAACTTCTCACTCGTCCACGACGACATTCAGGACCGCAGCGCGATGCGGCACCATCGCCAGACACTGTGGACCGTCTGGGGCATGCCGCAAGGCATCAACGCGGGCGACGCGCTGTTCGCGCTCGCCCAGGTCGTACTCCTGAGGACGAAAACAGACCTCGCGGCACAGCTCGCGGTTGAGTTGAACAGAACGGCCCTATCCCTGTCCGAGGGCCAATTTCTGGACATCGCCCTCCAGAACGGGGACGTGCCGGCCACCCTCGAGGTCTACGAATCGATGATCGCTCGGAAAACGGGAGCGCTCTTTGCGTGTGCCTGTCGGCTCGGCGCCATGTCAGCGGGCGCGCCGCGCGCCGCACAGGACGCGTACGCCGACTACGGCCTGGAGCTCGGCCTGGCGTTCCAGGAACAGGATGACCTGCTCGGCATCTGGGGCGCCTCGTCCGAGACGGGCAAACCAGACGCCGCCGACGTCCTCGAACGCAAGCGCGGCTTACCAGCCGCCCTGGCCCTGTCGGAGCCAAACGCGCCTGACTGGTTGAAGCGCCTCTTCGACGATGAAGGTGGTGACGTCCCGCCTGAGACGGTGGAGCGTGTGGTTGCCCACTTCGATGCGCTCGATTTAAGGGCACGCATCCAGGCGCGTGTAGAAGCCCGCTACCAGCGCGCACTGGAGTGCCTGCACGCTGCGCAACCGCGGCAGCCGGCGGGCGGCTACCTGGCCGCGATCTGTGAATCGCTGGTCGCGCGGCGCGCGTAAGCGGCGATCGGCTCCTCCAGCCGGACAAGAATTTCGTTGAGGATCATCTGCCGCTCGGCTGGTACGCGCAGCCTTGTGCCGTCGCACTCGAGCACGCCGGCGGTCGCCAGCTCGTGTCCTTCTGTGCCCAGAACCTCCCGCAGATCCGCACCGAAGCGCGCGCGAAACTCCTCGAGCACGATTCCCTGGCGCAACCGCAGTCCGAGCGTGACATGGTCCATCAGGCGTGTCACGAAGTCTGGCGCTTCATCTTCGACGCGCTGGGCGGAGCCGTCGGCGTGCATCGAACGGATATACCGCTCGAGCACCGGCGTGTTCTTCCACCGCCGCCCACCGTACGCCGACGCCGCGCCAGCACCGATGCCGAGCCACTCGCCATCGCGCCAGTACGTGAGATTATGTCGACTGGCCTGTCCCGGCCGCGCCCAGTTCGACACCTCGTACTGCTCGTAGCCAGCAACCGCCAGCCGCGTGCGCGTGAACTCGTACATGTCGGCGAGCTTGTCGTCGTCTGGCACCGTCAGACGACCCGCCGCCACGTCGCGGCCCATAGGCACGCGTTCGTCGAGTGTGAGCAGATAACAGGAAAGGTGATCGGGCTCGAGCGAGACGGCCTGGTCGAGCGTGTGTTGCCAATGCGCGAGCGTCTGGCCTGGCAGGCCGAACATGAAGTCGAGATTGAAGGCGAACCCGGCCTGCCGCGCCCACCCGGCAGCTTGTCTGGCTGCGTTGCTGCTGTGGCGGCGACCGAGCAGTTTGAGCATGCGATCGTCCAGGCTCTGAACACCAAAACTGAGTCGGGTTGCGCCCGCGGCGCGGAACTCTCGCAACTTGAGCAAGTCCGCGTCGCCGGGATTGCACTCGACGGTGATCTCGGCGTCTGGCTCAACGTCAAAGGTGCCGCGCGCCGCCTCGATCAACGCCGCGAGCTGGGCGGCTTGCAGGAGACTCGGCGTGCCCCCGCCAAAGAAGATGCTGTGCACCCGCTCGCCCGAGCGTGTGTAACGCGCAAGCTCGCGCTTGACCATCGCGAGGTAGACGTCAATGCGATCGAAGCCCGTCGCCTGACGGTCGAAGTCGCAGTACGGACAGATCGAGAGGCAGAAAGGGAAGTGGATGTACAGAGCGAGCGAAGTCGTGAGCACTAGTCTCGCACGTCGCGCGCGTTATTCTGTGC
>JAFAPL010000971.1 GCA_019247135.1 Chloroflexota bacterium
CGGACGAGGGGATCTGGGAGGTGCGCGGTCCGCGCCAGCACTTCGTCTATTCAAAAGTGATGGCCTGGGTGGCGGTGGATCGGGCGATCCGTCTGGCACGCGAGCTCCAGCTGCCCGGCCCAATCGAGCAGTGGCAGGCGCTGCGCGCGACCATCCGCCAACGGATTGACGCCGAAGGCGTTGACCCGGGCACGGGTGCATTCGTGCAGGCCTTCGGCAGCTCGGCGCTCGATGCTTCGGCACTCTTGATTCCGCTGGTGCGTTTCGCCCGTCCGAACGACCCGCGGGTTCTCGCCACATTGGAGCGCATCGCCACCGAGCTGTCGCATGATGGGCTGATCTACCGCTACCTGGAGACCGACGACGGCCTGCCAGGTAATGAGGCAACCTTCTTGATCTGCAGCTTCTGGCTGGTCGACAACCTCGTGGTGACCGGGCAGGTCGAGCGCGGTCGGGCGCTTTTCGAACGCCTGGTGAGCTACGCGAACGACGTTGGCCTGCTCGCGGAAGAGCTGGATGCAGGCTCGGGTGAGATGCTGGGCAATTTTCCGCAAGCGTTCAGCCACATGGGCCTGATCAACTCCGCGATTCAGCTGCAGAAATACGGCGCGCCAAAAGCAACGCAGGCCTGAGCCTTCGGCCCACGCCTCGTGTCCCCGAAAAACGGAGGCCCGGTGCGTTCATGTGTGCGAATCCCCCCGGCTCGGAGCTGAAGCAAACGATGCGCCTGTCACGCCGCGCTGTTCTTGGCCAGTTCGCCACACTCGCCGTGTTACCGCTGCTCGCCGCCTGCGAGCCCGAGCCGTCGCCAACGGCAGCCCTCCTCCTGACCCCTTTGCCGACGCAAGAACCAACCGCGACGGCCGTACCGACACTGGCGCCTACACCTGAGCCGCTGCCGACGCCGGCGCCTCCCCCGCCGGTCGGCCGACCGATGTACCAGATGGACGCGCAGCACACCGGCCGCACGCCCAATCGCGGCCCGCGCGAGCCGCGTCTGCTGCGCTCGTTCGACACCGGCAACTTTCAGGTACAGGGAAAGGTTCAGCCTGAGCCGGACATCCAGAGCTCGGCCGCGGTGGGTGCGGACGGAATGATCTATCTGGCGAACCAGGAAGGCATTCTGTTCGCGCTGCGCGATCCGCACTCGTCGCCCGGGGGCGGCCGAGAACGGTCGACGCTCGAGCTGGCCTGGCGGTGCCATCCGCCGGACTCCTCGTCGTGGCACGCGACGCCGGCGCTCGCGCCGGATGGGACGGTGTACCTGGGCTTCAGTCGCCCGGGGTCCCGCGCCGACCTCGAAGCAACGCTGTACGCGCTCCGTCCGCCGTCCTCAGGTCTGGAAGCCGAGGTCGCCTGGGCGTTCAATCTGGGACCGGGCCGCCAGACGTCATCGCCGACGCTCGGACCAGACGGCACCGTGTACGTGGTGAGCGGCACGGGCTGGCTGTTCGCGATCAGCCCCGATGGCCACGAGCGGTGGTCGGTCCAAACGGGGCCGTCGCTAAAGGCGGCGCCAGCCTTGAGCCCCGACGGACAGACGGTCTACGTCTCGAGCATGGACGGGAACCTGTATGCCGTCGCGGCCCCATCAGCCGACGGAGGGGCCGCGCTGGTTCGCTGGAAGTTCGCGTTCGCCGATTTCCCGGGCCGGACACCGCTCATGAAAGCGCCGACGCCGCCGGCCGGCGCGGACGCAATCGGCAGCGGCGCCTCGCCGACCGTGGCGCCCGATGGGATGGTGTACCTCGGCGCCAACAACAGCAACTTCTACGCGCTCACCCCGGACGGCAAGCTGCTGTGGCTGTTCGAGGCGCAGCGCGAGATCGCCGGCATCTGGTCGACGGCGGCGCTCAGCGCGGACAACAGCATGCTGTACTTCGGCGCCAATCGGGGCGGGATCTACGGGTTGAGCCGCGCTGACGGTGACCTGGTGTGGAGGTTCGATATCCCGAGCTCGATCTACAACTCGCCCACGCTCGACGGGGAGGGCGTGCTGTACACCGGCAGCACCGCCGGACACGTGTTCGCGCTGGACAGCCAATCGGGCGAGAAGATCTTCGACTACGACGCCGGCACGGCGGTCTGGACGGCGCCGGCGATCCGACCCGACGGGTCCCTGCTGGTGGCCGATCGCAACGGGCGCGTGCTCGTGCTCGGATAACCGTCAGGCTCGCGGCAGCGTGCCGGCGGCCCCGCGTAGGTGCGGGCCGCTCGGGCTGAGAGTACTGCGCAGTGGACCACTGCGGCTGGGGCGCTTCATGCCTCACCAGCGCGGCCGGGGAGGCTGGTAAGATTTACTACTGCAGACGTGAGGTTCGGCGCCTATTTCTTCCTGCAGGCCCCGCCCGGACACACGGGCGCAACCGTCCTGCCCGAAGAAGTCGACCAGATGGTCCTGGCCGAGGAGCTCGGCTACGACTCTGTCTGGTTGACTGAGCACCACTACGCCGACTACGGTCTGGCCTCCGCGCCGAGCGTCCTCCTGGCAACCCTGGCGGCGAAAACAGAGAGGATCCGCATCGGCATTGCCGTGTACGTGATTCCGTTCCACCACCCGCTCCGCCTGGCCGAGGAGACAGCATCCATCGACATTCTGAGCGGAGGCCGGTTGATCGTCGGACTCGGTCGAGGCAATCGCCCGATGGAGTTCTTCGGCCACGGCATCCCCTACGAAGAGTCGCGAGCGCGCATGGAGGAAGGCGTCGAAGTCCTGGTCCAGGCGTGGACCGAGGACCGCGTCGACTTCCATGGACACCACTGGCGCATCTCCAACGTGCCGGTGTATCCGAAGCCACTCCAGCGACCGCATCCGCCACTCGCATTCGCGGTGACCAGTCCGGAGACGATCAACTGGACGGCCAAACACGGTTATGGGATGCTCAGCTCCGGACTTGGCACGCCGCTCGCACAGACGATCGCAAACCGCGACGCGTACATCGCTGGATTGCGCGAGCACGGCCATCGGCAAGCCGAGATCGAGCAATTGATGCGTCGATGGGTGCTCACCAAGCACGTGTATGTCGCACCCACGGACGCGGAAGCGATCGAGGACGCGCGGGGGCCCGAAATGTGGTACCGCGACTCGTTCATCCGTTCGCTCTCCGCCGACGGGCTACCTGGACTCCACGAGTCCGTGTACCGCGGTGCGAACGCCATGATCGACCGCCTCAAGGCTCAGACCTGGGATGACCTCCTGCAGGACGCACTGGTGATCGGCTCGCCCGAGACGGTGGCGGGCAAAGTCGCGCAGTTGCAACACATCGGCGTTGGGGAGATGGTGTGCTGGATGAATTTCGGCGGGATTCCACCCGACAAGGTGCGCCGCTCCATGCGGCTGTTCGCGGAGGAAGTCATGCCTCAGTTCCGGATGGCGGACGTACACGCGGAGGCGGTGGTCTGAACGATCCGCGCGGGGACACGTGCGCTGTTGCGGACGTGCCGAGGCGACCTGGCCGGCCATCACGCCGTTCTCTTCAACTTTCGAACTTTTTCAATTGGCAGGGGATAGCGGCAGCCGGCGGGAGCGCGGCTCGCGCACGGGGATTCGTGCTGCCAGCGGGAATCCGATGGCTCGCGGTTGCGTTGGTGCTCGTCGCGTGCAGCACTCCGACGGCGGTTGCTCCGACCGCACCAGCGTCACAGCCGCAGGCGGCTGCAAGTCCGTCCGCTGCGGCTGGCAAAACGGTGCACCTGGGAGCGAGCAACGCCGGCGCGACGAACGCGCCATTTTACGTTGCGGATGACCTCGGCTACTTTGCCGACCAGGGCATCACGCTGGATCAGATCTTTTTCCCGTCGGCGTCGGAAGTGATACCCGCGCTGACCAAAGGCGATGTGGACGCGGCAGTTGTCGGCGTGAATCCGGCGACGCTCAATGCGTTGGCCGGGAATTTCGGTCTCCACATCGTCGCGGATGGAGGCTCGCAGTCTCCGGGATTCCCAGCAAACGTGCTGGTGGCCGCGAAAGAAGTTGCCTCCAGCATCAAAGGTCCTGCTGATCTGCGGGGCAAGAAAGTAGCACTCACCCCACCTGGCGCCGGTACCGCCAGCGGCTACATGCTCTCGAAATACCTGGCTCAGGCAAACCTGACGTTGAACGACGTGGATCTCGTCGCATTGAACTTTCCGGACCAGGTCGCCGCGCTGACCAATCACTCGGTCGACGCGGCCATGATGACGGAGCCGTTCGCCACGCGTAGCATCCAGACGGGCAGCGGCGCACTGATCGCGACCGGC
>JAFAPL010000524.1 GCA_019247135.1 Chloroflexota bacterium
ACCTCGGCAAGCCATTCCGCAGGCATCGGGGCGTCGCGCAGGCTGCGCCAGAAGACGCGCTCGAAAGATGCGACGAGGTCACGGGCAACTCGCGTTGCCCGCAGCGATTTCCCGACGCCGCCGATGCCGAATAACGCGATCACCCGAACATGCTCCTCTCCTGCCCAGTGACGCAGCAGTGCTCGCTCGGAAGCGCGACCGATGAACTCCGCGACGTCGGGCGCCTCGGCCCAGGACTCGCGATGACCCGCGTCAGGTGCGGCCGCGGCATGGGTGTTCGGCTCGCCGACAATCTGATCGAACCACGCGCGGTCGAACGGCGTGCGAAAGCGTGGCGCGTCCCGCACGGCGGCCGCCCACAAGGAGGCTGCCTCGTCTGCCTCATGCCCCGCGCTGAAGCCACCAGCCAGGAAGGCCGCGCCAATCAGCGCCTTCAAGCTGGCGACGCTGGGATAGTTTGCGCCAGCTTCCCAGCCCTGGATCGAGCTGACGTTGACGCCGACCCGCGTGGCGAGCTCACGTTGAGTGAGGGCGATCCGACCGCGCAACCGCAGGAGCAGACCGCTGAAGCTTTCGCCATCGGCGCTCATGCTTCGTCCCTGGCCGCATTGTAACGGTCAGGGCAGCGCTGATCGCATGGAAGGACGTGGAAGGAAACGGAAAGTTTACGTTCAGAACACTTGACCAAACTGAGGACAGCGCGCCTCCCCGACCCCAGACTTGAAGCGCATGCCTAGGCGCGCCACTCTCCGAGTCCTCATCGCGCATACCGAGCCGATCGTCCGGTACGGGCTGCGCAGCCTGATCGAAAAGGAAGCTGACATTCATGTCCTGGCCGAGGAGGCTGACGATGGACCGAGCACGTTGCGTATGGCTCGCGAGCTGCGTCCCGACGTGGCCGTGATCCGCCGGACGTCTCTGATTCGCGACGCCGCCCAGCACACCGCGGTCATCGTCATCGCCGGTGACAACGAGGAAGCTGCGGCCCTACCCGCGATTCGAGCGGGTGCAGCCGCCTACCTCCTCAGGGACTGTCAGCTCGACGACGTGCTTCGCGCCATTCGCGGCGTGGCCGCCGGCCAGACGGTGCTACCCCGTGCGGCCGCGCGACTGGTGGATGAGGACGGCTCGGAATGCCTGTCTGGTCGAGAGCTCGAGGTCTTGCGGCTTGTAGGGCGGGGCATGTCGAACAAGCACGTCGCCAACGCATTGGGTATCACGTTGTCGACGGTGAAGTCACACGTGAGCACGATGCTTGGCAAACTCGGGCTGTCGTCGCGAACCCAGCTTGCGCTCTACGTGACGCGCGGCGGCCCGCTTGAGAAGTTCCGTTGAGCCTCGGTTGACCTGTGGCGTGGCTAGCGAGATACTAGCCACGCGATGTTGGCCACCCGCTTCACCGAACTGGTCGGCTGCAGCGTGCCGATCCAGCAGGCTGCCATGGGCGGTATTGCGACCCCCGAGCTTGCCGCCGCGGTCTCTGAAGCCGGCGGCCTGGGCATGCTTGGCACCTCGCGCAACGGCATCACCCCAGAGTCGCTGAGCCAATTGATTGACGACACGCAGGCGCGGACGAGCGTTCCATTCGGGGTCAACTTCATCGCCTCGCCCGCTCAACTCGACGTGCTGGACCTCACCTGCATCGACATCGCGGCCCGACGGGCGCGAGTTGTCGAGTTCTTCTTTGGCGAACCGTCTCGCGACCTCGTCGGGCGTGTGCATGCTGGTGGAGCGCTCGTCGCTTGGCAAGTCGGCTCATGTCCCGAGGCTGTCGTCGCCCAAGCGGCCGGCTGCGACTTGATCGTGGTGCAGGGCGTCGAGGCTGGCGGCTTCATTCGCGGCGTTGTTGGACTCCACGCGTTGCTCAATGAGGTGCTCTCGGAAGTTGACGTGCCGGTCCTCGCCGCAGGTGGGATTGGCACCGGGCGCGCCATGGCAGCTGCGCTTGTGGCCGGCGCTGATGGAGTCCGGGTCGGCACGCGTTTCGCGGCGAGCGAGGAGTCCGGCGCGCACCCCCAGTATGTACAGGCGTTGATCGGTGCGCGGCCTGAGGACACCGTCCTTGCCGAAGTGTTCGTTTCCACGTTGCTGAGCGGGCGGCATCGGGTTCTGCGTTCGTCTCTGGAAGCCGCGCAGGCGTTCGATGGCGACATCGTCGGTCAGATCGGCTCGTTGGACGGCACTCGGGTGCCAGTGCCTCGTCTACGTGGCCTCGCGGTGGACCGCAGTGCGACTGGCACGATTGAAGCGATGTCGCTGTTCGCGGGCGAATCCGTGGGAGCGGTGCGCGATGTGCAGTTTGCGCGCGACATTGTTCGCGAGCTTGCGGCCGACGCGGAGCGACTACTGCGCGCGACAGAGGTTCAGGGCCCGCGCGCGCCGTAGCACGTGGCTGGAGGGACTCGCTCGTTCTCAGGTAAGCATGCCTGGGCGGTTGGCGAGTTGGTGGACCTGACCTGGGGTTGTGGGGAGGCAGAACCTCAGTCCCGTTCAGGCGGCGCGTTCGTACATGTGGTGGAGCCCGTTCAGGACCGGCCGCGACCGTATCGGACCGGTCGTCGGGCGTGTTCTCAACTCGGGCGTCTGGAGTCGAAGCGTACGATGGGGCCTTTCCGAGTTGTAGTAGGCGACGAACTTGCGAAGCACGCACAAGAGATGCCGCTCAGCGAGCACGATCACGTGGTCCAGCCATTCGCGCCGTAGGGTGCCGATGACTCGCTCAACGATGGCGTTGGCCCGAGGCGCTCGCACAGGCGTGGTGATGCTGTCGATGCCGATACGTCT
>JAFAPL010000546.1 GCA_019247135.1 Chloroflexota bacterium
GGCGGGCTCCCGGTGAACACGTCGTCGGCCACTGGGGAGAGAAGGTGTTGGGAAAACGTATCGCAGATCGCGAGAACGTCGCGGTGGGTATGCACTGCGCCTTTCGGCGTGCCGGTCGTCCCGGAGGTGAACGCAATCAGGCACGGATCGTCGGCGGCCGTGTCAACTGAGCGGAACTCTCCTGAATACCGTGCGGCGAGCCCACCGAGCGAATCCGCTGTGTTCCTGGGATCTTCGTAGGCGACGCGCACGTGCGCAGTGGCCGCCCGCTGCATCTCCTCCGCCAGTCGAACGTCGCACAACGCAACCGAAACGGCTGCCCGTTCGAGCAGATGAGATAACTCGCGCGCACGCAGCATCGGCATGGTCGCCACCACGACAGCGCCCGCCTTTAATACGCCGAGCCAGGCGGCGATCATCCACGGACTGTTGTAGCCGCGCAGTAGCACGCGGTTGCCGGGCTGCACTCGCAGATCTTGGACGAGCGCTGCCGCGATTCCGTTGGACCATTGCTGGAGGTTCGCGTACGAAAGCCATTCACCGTTCGCGAAAATCGCACGGCGTTGTCCATTGCCCCGCTCCACGTGACGGTCCACGAGCTCGACCGCGGCGTTGAGCTGACGCGGGTACTCGAGCCGCAGCGGTCCGAAGCAGTCGAGCACTGGCCAGTCCTCGGGTGCGGGCAAATGATCGCGAACGAACGTGTCGAGATGGGCGGTGTGACCGTCCCGCGCGCCGAGATCCGACAGTGTCATGGTGCGGCCCCCTGACGGTCGTCAGAATAGTAGTGTGTCTAGCGTACCGCGACCGCGAGCCGCGCTGCTGCTCGAGCCTTATGGCGGTTTGGCCGCCCCGACGCCGTGCGCTCGCGTAGCTGAGCGCATCAGTCCGCCCTCCTTCAGGCGCGGGGATGAGCTGACGGGCGGGTGATCTGGCCGGCAATGATCAGCTGCTGGATCTCCGAGGTGCCTTCGTAAATCCGCAGCGCGCGCACCTCCCGATACAGCCGTTCAACCGGAGTACCAACCACGAGTCCAAGCGCACCGAACAGCTGGACTGACTGATCCACAACGCGTTGCGCGGCTTCGGTTGCGAACCACTTCGCCATAGCCGCCTCACGCGTCACACGGTCAGCGACGCAGTCACGCGTCCACGCGGCGCGGTACACGAGCAAGGCGCTCGCGTCGATGTCCGTCGCCATACTGGCGAGCTTGGACTGCACCAGTTGAAACTCGGCCAACGGCCGACCGAATGCCACGCGGCTGTTCGCGCGCGCGACTGCCTCGTCGAGTGCGCGCCGAGCGAACCCCAGGGCCGCCGCGCCAACCGTCGAGCGGAAGACGTCGAGCGTGCCCATCGCGATCTTGAACCCGTCGCCTTCCTCGCCCAGGCGGTGGTCCGCCGGAACTCGACACTCCGAAAATCGCAGTGTCCCCAACGGGTGTGGTGCGCTCACCTGGATCCGCTCAGTCACGGTCAGTCCGGGCGCGTCCGCCGGTACGACAAACGCGCTGAGCCCGCGCGATCCCGTCTCCGCGGTGCGCGCGAACACGACGTAGTGGTCCGCCAGGCCCGCGTTGGAGATCCACGTCTTTATGCCGTCCAGCACGTAGCTCCCATCCGGCTGGCGCCGTGCGGTCGTGCGCACCGACGCCACATCGGAGCCGGACTCGGGTTCCGAGAGCGCGAACGCGGCGATGCGTTCGCCGCGGGCGATCTCGGGCAGGTAACGCGCTTTCAGGTCGTTGTTGCCGAACAGCGTGATAGGTCCGCCACCGAGGCCCTGCATGGCAAACACGAAATCCGCCAGTCCCGACGCGCGCGCCAGCGTCTCGCGCGCGAGACACAGCGTGCGCACGTCGATACGTTCACCTCGACCTCCATACTCCGCGGGCACACACGCGCGTAGCCAGCCAGCTGCGCCCAGGCTCTTGACGAGCCGCCGGCACGAGCCGTCCAGGTCCGATTCGTCGTGCTCGCTGGGCTCGCTGTGTTCGCCGAGCCATTGGTCCAACGCCGCGGCGAACTCGCGATGTGTATCGGCGAAGAACGGCCACTGAAGAAAGCTCCGGTCAGGCATCAGTCGCCCTGAAACACCGGCGGCCGCTTCGCAACAAAAGATTCGTAGGCACGCCGAAAATCGTTGGTTTGCATACACATCGCCTGCGCCTGCGCTTCCGACTCGATCGCCTCGTCGAGCGGCATATCCCACTCCTTGTGCAGCATGCGCTTGGTCATTGCCGTCGCAAACGTCGGGCCGGCAGCGAGGCTGCGTGCCAACGCCTCCGCCTCGGCTAGAAGTACATCCGGTTCGACCAGAGAATTGAAAAAACCCCAGCGTTCGGCTTCGGCGCCCTCGAGTACCCGCCCGGTGAGCAGAAGCTCGGTTGCGCGACCCTGGCCGACGATCCGCGGAAGGAGCGCGCACGCACCCATATCGGCTCCGGATAGTCCAACGCGGTTGAACAAGAACGCGACCCGCGCGCGAGGAGTTCCCAGGCGGAGATCGGAACCCATCGCCAGGATGGCGCCAGCGCCGGCGCAGACCCCATCGACGGCCGCAACGATCGGCTGCGGGCAGTGACGCATTGCCTTCAGCAGGTCGCCCGTCATGCGAGTGAATTGCAACTTGCCGGCCAGATCCATCTCTAAAAGAGGACCGATGATGTCGTGGACGTCCCCACCGGACGAGAAGTTCCCTTCGGCACCGGTGAGCACGACCGCGTTCACGGCCTCCGCGGTCTCTACCTGCGCCAGGCGGCGGAACGTGTCGCGGAGTTCCGCGTAGCTTTCGAACGTGAGTGGATTTTTCCGCTCTGGACGGTCGAGCGTGATCGTCCCGACGTGGTCGGCAACTGACCAGCGAAAGTGCCTGGGCTGCCAGGTGTTCGTCATCCGGGGATCACCGCCGTCGCCTCGATCTCGACCCTGGCTCCGTCCTCCAGGAGATCGGCAACCTGGACCAGCGTCATCGCTGGATAGTGTGCGCCGATCAGCTCGCGATACATCTGACCAATCTCGCGCAGCGCCGCCTGATACTCCCGCTTGTCGACGACGTACCACGTCATCCGCACAATGTGCTCCGGCCGCGCGCCACCAGCCTCGAGTACCTCGACCACGTTGCTCAGTGCCTGTCGGGCCTGCTCGACGAACACATCGGAACGCATACGGCCGGTCTTGTCCCAACCAATCTGGCCCGCGACGAACAGGATTCGGCCGCTCGCCACGACACCATTGGAGTATCCACGCGGCGCGGGCCACCCATCCGGTTGAACAATCTGATGCGTCATCGCGGAGCAGACTCCAGCCAGTGGCGTACCGCCGCCACGAGCTCGCCATTCAAGGACCGGTAGTGCTGACGTGCGAGCACCAGGAGACGCGCCTCGAGGTCGGCGAGCTCGCCGCGCGGATCCTCCTCGTTCAGTCGAATCACCAGTGGTTTCGGCGGAGCCTGGCCTTCGCGTGGGCGGGGCTGTACGGATTCGTATTGCACCGGCCAGCGGACGTCATACCAGTCCTGCGCCGCCGCCGCGTGCAGGGTCCAGTACGGATCACGCAGGTGCGGCCGCGCGAGCACGCACAGGTCCGCTCGGCCCGCGACAAGAATACTGTTGATTTCATCGGGGCTCGTGATGTTGCCAACCGTCATCGTCGGCATGCCGGACTCATTGCGAATGCGATCGCTGAACGGAGTCTGAAATGCACGCCCGTAGCGTGGCTGCTGCCACGGGACGGTCTGGCCCGCCGAGACGTCCAGAATATCGCAGTCGAGCGCCTTCAAAGCTCGCGCAAGCACGACCGTGTCCTCGCCGGCGATACCACCGGCCGCCCAATCCGTTCCGGAGACCCGCACCGACATTGGTTTCTCGGCCGGCCACACGCTGCGTACGGCTGCGAACACCTCCAGCGGAAAGCGCATCCGATGTTCAACGTCCCCACCATATTCGTCTGTGCGGCGGTTCGTCAGCGGCGAAAGAAAGCTCGCGAGCAGATAGCCGTGCGCCATATGCAGCTCGAGCAGGTCGAAGCCCGCGTCGGCTCCGCGTCGGGTGGCGGCGACAAATTGCTCTATGACGGCGTCCATGTCGGCGCGATCCATCTCTCGCGGGACTTGACTGACGCCGTCGAAATACGCAAGCGGCGACGCCGAGACGAGCGGCCAATTGCCATCCTCCAGGGGCAGGTTGTCGCCCTCCCACATCAGGCGCGTGGAGCCCTTGCGGCCGGCATGCCCCAGTTGGAGGCCGATGCGTGCCGAGCTGTACGTGTGCACGAATTCGACGATGCGTCGCCACGCGTGCGTGTGCTCGTCAGAGTAGATGCCCGCGCAGCCCGGGCTGATGCGCGCTTCAGCCGAAACGTCGGTCATCTCCGTCATCACCAGCGCAGCACCGCCAACCGCGCGACTGCCGAGGTGCACCAGGTGCCAGTCTGTCGGAGTTCCATCACAGGCCGAGTACATGCACATCGGAGAGACGACCACGCGGTTCATCAGGCGCATGCCGCGCAGCTCGAACGGCGTGAACATCGGAGGCGGCAAGGGCTTCTGCGTGTCTGCATGCGCACCCGCGCCGCGCACGAAGTCCGCGTGAACGCAGTCGACCAATTCCGGATCGCGCACGCGCAGGTTGTCGAACGAGATCCGTCGACTCCGCGTCAACAAACTGAACGCGAACTGCTGCCGCTCAAACCCCATGTAGCGGTCGACGCCTTCGAACCAGGCCAGGCTTTCGTAGGCAGCGTTCTGGAATCGGCGTACGATTTGACGCCGCTCGGCCTCGTACGCGTCGAGCGCCGGTTCCAGGTCGGGCTCGTTGTTCAAATGGAATGCCAGCGCGATCGCGTCTTCCATGGCCAGCTTGGTGCCGGAACCAATCGAGAAATGCGCCGTGTGTGCGGCATCTCCAAGCAGCACCAGGTTGCGATATCGCCACCGCTCGCACGTGAGCATGCCGAAGTTGATCCACGCGGACCGGTTTTTCAGCAGTGGCTGGCCCTGAAGGTCTTCGGCGAAGATGCGTTCACACAACGCCGCGCTCGCATCCTCCGACATCCGCTCCAGGCCGGCGGCGTGCCATGTTCGCGGATCGCATTCCACGATGAAGGTGCTGTGATTTGCGTCATACCGATACGCGTGACACCAGAAGAGACCGAACTCCGTCCGGCGGAAGCTGAACGTGAAGTGCTCGAATGGGAATGTGGTGCCGAACCACGCGTAGCGATTTTGCCGCGCGTCTATGCTGGCGCCGAAGTGTGGGTCGTAGGCTTGGCGCAATCTGGAGTTGACGCCATCCGCGGCGACGACCATATCGAAGTCCTCGAGCGGCGTGCGCGCATCGTGCTCGCAGTGGAACTGCATGTTCACGCCGAGCTCGTGCGCGCGCCGTTGCAGGATTTCGAGCAGCCGCGTGCGCGCGATGCCCGAAAATCCATGCCCGCCGGAAATCAGCGCTGGCTCCGCGTCGCGGCGAATCTCGATCGCATCCCAGCGGGCGAAAGTCCGCGTGATCTCGCGGAAAGTCGGTTCGTCGTTGGCCTGGAGATAGCCCAGCGTCTCGTCGGAGAAGACAACGCCAAAACCGAACGTGGCGTCGGGTGGATTGCGCTCGACGATACTGACGTGAGCGTCGGGGTCGGCGCGTTTGAAGAGGATGCTGAAGTACAGGCCGCCTGGTCCGGCGCCGACGACGAGGACGCGCCGCCTCGACGTTTGCATGACGAGCGTCAGCGTAGCACCATCATGCCGAAGTGTACGCAGAGGCCGGTTGCTGCTAGCCTGATCTGCCAACGCCATGATCACGGCCATCGTCCTGATTCACACCCAGCCCGGTCAGACAGCCACGGCCGGCGAAGCCCTCGCCGAACTCGCGGACGTCGCCGAGGTCTACTCCGTCACTGGCGAGTACGACCTCGTCGCCATCGTGCGCGTGCGCCGCTACGAACAGATGGCCGCCGTCGTCCCCCAGCACATCGCCAGCGTGCCCGGCGTCGCGCGCACCCACACGCTCATGGCATTTCAGCACTTCTCGCGGCATGACCTGGACCGCATGTGGGGCATCGGTCTGGAGGCCGAACCCACTCCGGACGCATGACGCTTCTCGACGACGTCGACGCACTCACTGGCCGCGACACCCGCGACGCGCTTGCCGGCTTCCGCGAGCGCTTCTACCTGAAGCCCGACACGCTGTATTTCGACGGCAATTCGCTCGGACTCCTCTCGCGCGACGCCGAACGGTCGGTGCTCGAGGTGCTGGACGCCTGGCGCGATCTGGCCATCGATGGCTGGACCGGCGCGCAAAGGCCGTGGTTCCACCTGGGCGAAGACCTCGGCGACGCGCAGTGCGAGCTGGTCGGGGCAAAGCCGGGTGAGGTCGTCGTCACCGGAGCGATCACCACGAACCTGCATTCGGTGCTCGCCAGCTTTTACGAGCCTCAGCCCGGCCGCACCAGAATCGTGGCGGACGAGCTGGACTTTCCGTCCGATCTGTACGCGATGCAGAGCCATCTCCGACTACGTGGGCTGGATCCGAAAGAGCACTTGCTGCTGGTGAAAAGCCGCGACGGCAGAACCATCGACGAACGGGACGTCGTGGCGATACTGGATCGACCTGACATCGCGTTCGTGTGGCTGCCGTCGGTGCTGTATCGCAGCGGCCAGCTGCTGGATATCCCGCGACTCACCGCCGCCGCACACGCGCGCGGCGTTCTCATCGGCTTCGACTGCGCACACTCGGCTGGCAGCGTGCCGCATCGTCTTCACGACTGGGGAGTGGACGTGGCGGTGTGGTGCAATTACAAGTACCTGAACGCCGGACCCGGCGCCGTGGGCAGTCTGTACGTGCACCAGCGTCACCATCGCCGCGGGCCTGGGCTCGCGGGCTGGTGGGGCAGCAACAAGCAGCGTCAATTCGATATGGAGCCGTGGCTCACTCCAGCGGATACCGCCGCTGCATGGCAGATCAGCACGCCCTCGGTGCTGGGTGCTGCGGCCCTGTATGGATCGGTGGCAATACTTCAGCAAGCGGGCCTGCAGGCGCTGCGGGAAAAATCGCTCGCGCTGACGTCATTGTTGATCGATCTGTGTGACACACACTTGAGTCCGCTCGGGTTTGTGGTTGGCACGCCGCGCGAGCCGGAGCGCCGCGGCGGCCACGTGGCGCTCGAACACCCGCATGCGGCGAGTATCACGCGTGCGCTGAAAGCGCGTGGCGTGGTGCCGGATTTTCGTCCGCCCAACGTGGTGCGGCTGGCGCCCGTGCCGCTGTATACGCGCTATGCAGATGTGGGCCAGCTGGTGCTCACGCTGAAATCGATCGTGGAGTCCGGCGAGCACCTCCAGTTCGCCAACGAGCGCGCCGCCGTCGCCTGACGACAGCACGGGCGGCGGGAGATCTCCGAGAGGGTCCAAGGGGCGAAGCCCCTTGAAATCTCTTTTGTTTTAACCCCCCCTCTCTCCAAGAGGGTCCAAGGGGTGGAGCCCCTTGAAATCTCTTTTGTTTTACCTCCCCCTCTCCAAGAGGGTCCAAGGGGCGGAGCCCCTTGAAATCTCTTTAGTTAACTCCCCCTCTCCCTGGCCAGGGAGAGGGGGCTGGGGGGAGTGGGTTGACCCCATTAAACGCCGAATCGCGGCAGCACTTCTTCGGCGAACCGCTGGATTTGCGCCAGCCGCTCGGGAAAGTGCGGCACCATGAACTGCAGCGCGAGATGCTGCACACCAACCTTCTCAAACCCGTGTAGCGCTTCGAAGATCTGCTCGCTCGTGCCGCGCAGCCGATCTGCCTCCTGCTGGACTGGTTCTTCGGTGATCTCGCAAGGCAGGTTCAAGTTCAGAGTAATCTCCGCGGGATCGCGACCCAGTTGCGCGGCCAGACGTTGTACGGATGAAAAACGCCGCGCGACCTCCACCGGAGTGACTCGCACGAAATACGGAAACCACGCGTCCCCATAACGCGCCGTCCGTTTCTGCGCCGCGACCCCTTCACCGCCCACCCAGATCGCCGGACGCGTGCGCTGATACGCCTTCGGCAGAAAGGCGATGTCCGTGAATCGGTAGAAGCGGCCGTCGAACGTTGCCCGCTCCTGCGTAAGCGCGCCTCTCAAGAGCTCCAGTTGCTCGTCGGAGACTCGGCCGCGTTCGGCAAATGGAGCATTCAGCGCCTCGAACTCCTCCCGCATCCAGCCAACTCCGACGCCCAGGGTGAACCGACCTTCCGACAGGACGTCGATCGTGGCGGCGACTTTGGCCCAGTGCAGCGGGTGGCGATACGGCAACACCAGCACCGACACGCCGAGCCTGATGCGCGTGGTGCACCCGGCCAGGAACGCCAGCACCGTCAGGCTTTCGAGAAACGGTCGGTCAGGTGGGACGATGAACGCGCCGCCTTCCGCATATGGGTACGTGGTGTCGATGGACCAGGGGATCACGAGCCGTTCGGCCGCCCAGAGCGAGGCGAAACCCCAGGCCTCCATGCGCTGGGCGTACTCCTGGAGTGTCGCTCGCGTGGCGGACCGGCCCGAGACGGGTAAGAAAATGCCGAAGTCCATCTGTCGGCGATGGTAGCGCCGTCATCCGGCCAGCGCGCGCGCGAGACGACGCACTCCGTCGCGGATCTCGTCGATCGGCACGGCGGCGTAGCCCAGCACCAGCCCCGGCTGGATCGGTGCGCCGCGCGTGTACGCCGACAGCGGTTGGACTTCCAGCCCGGCTGCCGAGGCAGCCTCCGCTGCTCGCGTGTCGCTGCTGTCGCCAGGAGAGCCCTCCAACCAGCCCACCAGGTGCATGCCGGTGTCCGCGGGCGCGACCTCCAGGCGTCCAGCCAGCCGCTGGCGGGCTTCCGACACCAACGCGGCCTGACGTTCGGCGTACAGCGCGCGCATGCGGTGGAGGTGCCGCTCGAAGTGGTGCTGGGCGATGAAGTCCGCCAGGACCGCCTGGTCGACGGTCGGCGGATGCCGGTCGACGAGCGCTCGGGTCGCGGTCAGTGCCTGAACGAGCGCATGCGGCGCAACCAGATATCCGAGGCGTAGGCCAGGGAAGAGCACCTTCGAGAAACTGCCGATGTACACCACGCGGCCGTCGTCGTCCAATCCCTGCAGCGCGGCGAGCGGGCGGTTCGCGTAGCGGTATTCGCTGTCGTAGTCGTCTTCGAGGATCCACGCGTCGGCCGAGTGCGCCCACTCCAGCAGCGCGAGTCGCTGGGCCAGGGGCATGGCCACGCCGAGCGGATACTGGTGTGACGGCGTCACGTACGCCAGGCGGGCGGCGGGTGCGAGCGCGCGACCGGCGTCCACCTCCAGGCCGAGCGGACCGACGGGCACTGGACAGACGTCGGCGCCGGCGGCGATGAGTGCGCCGCGTGCGCCGGCGTAGCCCGGGTCCTCCATCCACACCACGTCGCCGGGGTCCAGCAACACCCGCGCCGCGACGTCGAGCGCCTGCTGCGAGCCCGACACGATCAATACCTGCTCCGGCTCGCAGCGCACCGCGCGCACCGTCACCAGGTAGCGCGCAATCGCCTCGCGCAACGGCCAGTACCCCGCCGGATCGGCATAGTCCAGCAAGGCCTGCGGCGGATCACGCCAGCGGCGGGCCGCCAGACGCGACCACACCGCGAACGGGAACGCCTCCAGGTCAGGCACACCTGCACGGAACGCCCGCGCAGCGCCCGCAGGCGCATCCGTCGGCCGCCTTCCCACGCTCACCGGCGTGGAGGCAAGCAGTCGGCCGCGCGCAGACGGCCCGCGCCGGGCGCCCTGATCGCCGGTCAGCGGTGAGGCGGACGCGACGCGGTCCTCGGGCGGTGCCGCCGCGACCCGGGTCCCGGAGCCGACATGCGCGTCCAGATAGCCCTCTGCCAGCAGCTGGTCGAATGCGTTCAGGACCGTGTTGCGCGACACGCGCAGCTGAGTGGCCAGGGCGCGGGTCGAAGGCAGGCGGGTACCGCGTTCGAGGCGGCCTTCGAGAATGGCGGCACGCAGCTGCCCATAGATCTGGCGATGCAGCGGCCGCTCGGAGTCCGCCTGCAGCTGGATTGGTACCAACAACCTGCTCGAAAATGGCACTTGCACAGGAGCCATATGTGCGGCAGTGTACAGCCGCATGCAGCCTCAAACCAGGGTCCGCCGCCACCCCGAGCGGGCCGTCCCAGACGCTACCGCCAGAATTCTCGAAGACGGTCTTGTCGCCCACGTCGGCTTCGTCGAAAACGGATGGCCCCTCGTGGTCCCGCTGATGTACCACTTCGACCCCTCCACATACCCGGATCGGGTGTATGTGCACGGTGCGCGCGCCAGCCGCGCCATGTCGTCTCTCGCGAAAGGCACGCCAGCGTGTCTGGAGGTCACGCTGCTGGATGGGCTGGTGTACTCGCGGGCGGCGGAGAGCCATTCGGCCAACTACCGCAGCGCGATGGTTTTCGGACGTGGTCGCGCCGTCACCGACGAGCAGACCCAGCGCGACGTCTTCGACGCGATGACGCGACGCTATTTCCCGGACCGGACCCGCGGGCGTGACTACCAGCCGGTCACCAGCGACTACCTGTCGACGACGGCCCTCGTCGAAATCACGATCGAAGACTGGAGTGGCAAAGCCCGCACGGGCGGGCCGCTCGGAGTTGGCGACGACGACCCGACCGCGCCCGGCACCGCCGGAGTCGTCGACCTGGAGCCCGCCGGGCGCCCCGCTTGAAGCCGGCACGTTCCCCGGTTAATCACGGCGGATGGCAGGTAGCGTAGGACGGATGAACACCACCACCAGTGCCCAGAGCTCGAACTCAGACGAGGCGCTCGATCCTGGTAGGACCGCGCTGATCGTCTATGACGCCTGTCGCCGCGCCCTGACGCCCAACGATGAAATGCGACGGCAGGCGATCCGACCGGTGCTCGACGCCTGGGTGCGGCTCATCGGCACGGCCAGGTCGATGCGGGTGCCCGTCATCTACACGACGCCGGTCAGCCGAGCAGACGGATCGGATGTGGTCTTGCTGCCGACCGATCTGGGCGCCAGGACCGGCCAGCCCTCGCTGACCAATAGCGTCGAGGGCAGTGACGACGCCAGGTTACCTGCCGAGATTGCGCCCACCGACGAAGACTACGTATTCCTCAAACGCCGGCCCAGCGCGTTCTACGGCACCGGCGTTGCCGAGCTGCTGCGCATGCTGCGCCGTGACACGATCATCATCGGCGGCGGCGCGACCAATCGAGGCGTGGAGACGAGCGTACGCGAAGCCTTCAATATGGACCTGCGGGTCGTCGTGGTGCGCGAGTGCTGCTGGAGCGGGGACCGCCAGGCGCACGAGTACTCGCTGGATGTCGGGATGGC
>JAFAPL010000553.1 GCA_019247135.1 Chloroflexota bacterium
CGTACAGATCGAAGTCGTCACGCACGGAGAAGGCTTGAATCACCTTCATACGCGCGCTGTAGCGCTCGCGATTGATGGGCCGATACCGCAGCGCGGCGAGCTGGCGCTTGAACGACACCTCGCGCGGCCGATCGAACCAGCGCGCGAGGTCGGTCGAGCGGGGCAGGGCCTTGTTGCTGTTGACCATGGCCATGAAGCGGCGCCGCGTCCAGGGTCGACCGGTTGGACGTGGTGGTGGGCAGGGCTGCGGGAAGAACAGTGGATGGAATCGTGTCGTGGGGGCGACTCGCTCGCGTGCGCCGTCGAACATGAAGACGTGGCGGAAGCGCTCGCTGATCGTCCGCAGGTTGTAATAGAGCGACCAGGCGATCAACGGGGGTTCGAAGCTGACCAGCACCGCTGCCCGGGCGCCCTGCGCGATCAGCCGTTCGGCGTCAGGCGTCCAGTCATACGCCACCAGCAATGCCTTGTCCGGATCCTGAACCATGTCCGCGGTGGTGAAGCGCAGGCCACGCTCGAGCGCGACCTCGAACACGCGCGGCCATGGCACAGCCATGGGTCGCAACGAAGGCCGCATCGACTCCAGGGCGGCCGGATCGAAAACGCGGTTGCCGTAGAACTCCGTGTTTCGCGTCGCCAGGGCGACCTCGCACAGGCTCACCGCAGGAGCAGGTCGTAGAGCTGAGCCGGCGGGAACGGCGTTGGCTGACCGGGTGCTTTCAACTCGAGCTGCCTGCCAGCGACGGTCACCGACCCCGTCACGCGCTCGAGGTGGCCGTCCGGCCCGCGGCGCAGCAAAATCACGTCGTCCTGCGGTAATGCTTCCCAGTGTTCGTCCCACGAAGCGGCGGGCACCCACCAGCGCAGGCCATCACTCTGGGCCTCGACCCGCGACTGCCAGTCAGTCAGGCTGAACAGGCGCGGCGGATTCGACCACTCGGCGGGGAACCGAAGCATCTCACCCAGCACCAGCGCGTCGCCCCACGAATTGGTGAAGATGAACGTGGTGCTCTCGTCGCTGGCTTGAAGCTCGTAGAGCAGCACCGTCCCGTCCTGGAGGTCGGAACAGCAGCGCACGACGTCTTGCCAGAAGGCACGCTGTGCCTGCCAGCTTCGCACGAAGTCGCGTTGGACGCTGACGTAGTAGCCAACCGCCAGAGCGAAGTACGCCGCGAGTACGCCCACGGCGACCGCGCGTCGGGCCGACAGCAGCCCCCAGGCGCACGCAGACCCAAGCACTGCCATGCCGAGCGTCGCGCCCAGGTGCACCGAGGTGCCACGTCCGACCAGCGCGACAGGCGGGTAATGGGTGAAAGCCAGAGCGTAGCCGAGCACGAGCATGACTGCCCCGGCGCCACCGACTTGCAGCGCATCGCGCATCGCACCCTTCGGCCGTGGCAGCGCCCAGAACAGCGCGCCGAACAGCACCAGCGCAAGCACGGCGCATGCGGCGGTCTCGAGATCCCAGGACGGCACCTGGCGGATCGGCATGTACAGCATCGCTGCCGCGGCGCGCGGCGGACCAATGACCAGCGAGCCGAGCAGCTTGGGAACGATCTCAGACAGGCTGCCGATGGATTGGGTGGCGCGCGATTCGCCGACCAGGTAGCGGACGATCACCGCGCCGACGACGATGCCGACGAGCACAGCGGCGTGGCGCACAAGCTCACGCCAGGTCGACCGGTCCCATGCTCGCGACGCTCGCACGAAGAGGGGCAGCCCGAACAACGGCAGAAAGCCATTCTCGTAGGACAGCAGAGCGCCCGTGCTCAGGAGGTAGGCCAGTGGCCGGCGGCCGCTGGCGTAGGCGATGCCCGACAGCAACGCGAAGGTCAACGACGGCTGCAGCTGGAAGTCATGGGTCAGGAGGATCTTTGTGGTATCCGCCGCAAACAGGCAGAACACGGCCGCGCCGGCCGCCGCGGCCGCGACCGGCACGCGCGTGCGGAGCAGCCGAAAACACAAGAACGTGTTCAGCGTGACGATCAAAAAACCGAGCAGGTAGATCGCTGGCAAACCACCGAGCCTGTCTCCCAGCCACGAGAACAGATCAGGCAGAAAGAAGCCGAAAGGGCGACCCTGCGGCATGCGCAGAGCGGTCTCGAAGCGCGTGACGAGGTAGGACGGGTCTTTACCCATCGCCTCCGAGATGAACCAGTAGTCGTCTTCGTACAGACCGAACTGTGTGAAGTGATGGAATTGAGCGAGCCACGCCAGCATCCCGCACAGCACGACTGCCACCAGCGACTCGTGCCGCGCTGCACGCTCCCGCCACGTCGGCAAGGTCTGCGCGATGGGCGCCGGAGCCTGAGAGGTGACGGTCGGCGCCGCGCTCATGGCCGCTTCAGGACGCTGCGCGAGCGACGAGCAGCACATTCCAGGTGGCCTGGGTCGGCGGCTCGTCGAGCGATGGAAACGCACTCAACGCCACCGCCTCGAAGCCAGCCTCCGATAAGAGCAGGTGGAGCTCCGGCTCGAAGAAGTAGCGCATGTCGTGGTGTTCTCGGGTCTCGTCGCTTACGCGTCTCTCATTCGCAACGTGCTCGATACGCCAGACACGGTAATGGACCGTGCACGTGTTGCGGCGCGTGTCCAGCTCGCTGCTTGCCACGCGGATAACCTGTGTCGTCTGCTGCTCCACGACTTTGACGCGCTCCGACGGTCGCTGGGCGAGAACGGCGGGACCGTACCAGACGTCGCACACGAGCAGACCGCCAGGATCGAGGTGCTGGCGCGCGCTCCGAAGGGCGCCCAGCGCGGCCTGGTTCTCGACCTGGTAGGACAGCACGCCGAACATCATCAACGCGGCATCGAAGCATTCGCCAGAAAGCTCGAGCCGGGCCAGGTCGCTTTCGATGAATCGCGCCGCCGACCCGCGAGCGCGTGCTCGCTCTAGCATGTGCGGCGAACGGTCGACGCCGACCACCTCGTAGCCGCGTCGCGACAGCGGTACCGCATGGTTCCCTGTACCGCAGCCCAGATCGAGTACGCGATGGACCTTCTCCGGGGCATAGCGAGCGAAGACCGCGTCGAGAAGATCGCATTCAGCTTCGTAGTCCTTGTCTTCGTAGAGCGCGTCGTACGCCGCCGCGTACTGCTCGCCGAAGACCGTCACGCCAGCACCTCGCGCACCGCCTCACACACGCGGTCTATGTCGCTCTCCTGGAGCGCCAGCCCGGACGGTAAGTACAGGCCCTGGCGCGCGATGCGCTCCGCCACCGGGTAGGACTCGCCGTCGAAGAGGCCGCGGGCCCGCAGCACGGGCTGTTCGTGCATACCCAGGAAGAACGGTCGTGTTTCGACGCCGCGCTCCAGCAAGCGCTGCGCGAACGTCGCCGCGTCGAGCCGGGTCGTCTCGTCCAGCACCAGGCCGAACATCCAGTACACGCCGCGAGCCCACGGTTGCTGCACCTGCAACTGCACGCCGGGCAGCTCTGACAGTCGTTGGGTGTACGCGTGGCCGATGGCTCGCTTGCGCGCGACGATCTCGTCCATGCGCTCCAGCTGCGCCAGGCCGAGCGCTGCCTGCAGGTTCGTCAGTCGGTAGTTGAACCCAAGCTCGTCGTGGAGAAACCGACGGCCAGGCTGAAAGCCGAGGTTGCGCAGCCGTGCGGCGCGTTCGGCCAGGCCGTCGTCGTCGACCAGCAGCATGCCTCCCTCACCGGTCGTCACCAGCTTGTTGGCGTAGAAGCTGAAGGTGCTGACCGTGCCGAAGCTGCCGCAGCGCTGCCCGCGATACTCGGCCCCGTGTGCCTCCGCCGCGTCTTCGATCACCGTCAGCCCGTCACGTCCCGCGAGTGCGAGCAGCGGCTCCATATCGACCGGGTGCCCGTAAATGTGAACTGGCATCAGCGCGCGCGTGCGCGAGGTGATCTTTGCTTCGACCTGGTTGACATCCATCGTCCAGGTTCGCGGATCACTATCGACGAGCACAGGCCGGGCGCCGGCCAGCACGACGGGCGTCGCGCACGAGATGATCGTGAACGTCGGCATGATCACTTCGTCGCCAGGCTGCAGATCGAGCAGCGCAATTGCCAGATGCAAGGCGACGGTTCCGTTCGCGACGGCGATACCGTGTTTGCGGCCGCAGTACTCGGCCCACGCCCGCTCGAATGCTTCGATGTGCGGTCCAGAGCCACTGATCCAGCCTGACCGCAATGCGGCAACCACCATCTCCACTTCACGCTCGCCCAGAAGCGGCTCGTTTACGGGTATCAACGCTTCAGAACCGCTCCTTCTCTTTTCCCTGCGGGTAGGGCCCCTGCTTGATTTCGAGCAGCACGGTGTCCTCCAGAACTCGGAAACCATGGCCGCCCGCGACTGCGATGAGGATGTCGCCTCGCCGCAGCTCGCGCGTCGCTACAACATGCCGATCCTCGGCGTAGATGTCCACCTCGCAGCGACCCCGCTGCACGATCAGGACTTCGGTCGTGCCCACGATCTGACGCTCGAGCGGCAGGTGAATGTGGCGCGCGATCTCTCCGCCAGCGGGATATACAACATAGCCGACCTGCAGGTTGCAGTCGTCCGGCGTCAGAAAGCTCGTGCTGGCTGGCAAGGGCGCGGACCGCGCGAGATACGCGAGCACACGGCCGCCATGCGTGATGGTCTCCATCAGGCGGCGACTCGCAGCTCACGGAGCCGCGCAATGACGTCCTCAAACGCACGCTCGGAATCGAGCTCGCGATCGAAAAAGCTGCAACTGTTGCGTGAGTAACAGTCGTACTCCGCGCCGATCCGATCGAGCGCTTCGGGCACGTCGGCCGCATCTTCGACAGCAATGCCACAGGCCGCGGCCCTGATCTGCGCCGCAACTGAGGTTGCGCTGTTGACGATGACGGGTAAGCCGGCGCGCAGAAAATAGGCGAGCTTGCCCGACGAGAGCCCGATTGTCTGGATGTTGCGCTGCGTGAACGCCGACTCAGCGCTCGGCACGTAGAAAGCGACACCGACGTCGGCCCCGTCGATCAGAGCGTCATACTCCTGGCGGGCCACGGGCTGCAGCGAGAAATGGACGCGACCCGCCTGCGCGGACTTCTGGAGCCGCTCCACGTAGGGACTCGACTGCGCGTCGTACCGCGTGTGCACCACCAGCATCCACGGCTCAGGCCAGGTAGGCACGGACGCGATGAGCTCTTCGATACCCGTCCACGCTCCCAGGCTGCCCGCGTGCAACACGACGCGCGCGTAAGGTGGCAGACCGAAGCGGTCGTGCCAGTAGCGATTCGGACTCCGACGGGCCGGACCCGGTGGAGAGTTCGGCACGAACGTCATGCGCTCGATCGGAATCTGGTTGTCGCGCGCGAGCAGACTGCCGCGCTGGGCGTCTTGAATGACAATGAACGCGGCCTCACGGCTCAGTGTGCGCTCGCGCGCCTTCAACTGGCGCTCTGGCGTGGTCCGAAGATCCTCGGACAGTAGCAGCTCCAGCGAAAAGTAGACGACGGGCGCCCCGCGCGCCATTTCGTTCGCCAGGACCAGACCGTCAGCATCGACACCGATCCAGTAGTCGTACGTCGTGTCGATCTTGACCTGGTGCGAGCGCGGCCGCATACGCGAATAGCAGCGCGCCAACGATGCTCGAGCGCGCGGTGGCAGAAATCGCAGTCTGCCTCGCAAGGCGGCGGGTGGCTCGTCCGACGCCTCGGGGCCAATCGACACGATCCGAACCCTGGGGTGCGCGAACGCTGGCGCGGCCTCCGCGGATGTCTTTACGAGCAGGTCCACCGAAAAGCCGGCTCGCGCGAGCGCGTCGACCGCACCCACCAGGCACGGCACAGTGTCGATATTGGAGTGCGGATAGACGATGCCGATGGCGCCGCTCATACGGGCGCGACGGCTGTCTGAGCCGGCCAGCCCAGCAAAGCCAGTACTTCCGCGATCTGTCGTTCGGCTGAGCTCACGTCGTACGCGCTCGAGACCAGATCGAACGCCGGTCCGACCAGCGCCTGTCGCAGGCCGGCATCTTCGATCAGTGACAGCACGGCCGAGGCAAACGCGGCGGCGTTATCGGCCAGCAACAGGTGGCGGCCGTGTTCAACCGCGAGACCTTCAGCGCCGAGCGTCGTGGACACGACGGGTATGTGCGCGGCGAACGCTTCGAGGATCTTGAAGCGCGTCCCGGACTCCCATCGCAGCGGCACGAGCGTGGCGACCGCGGCGCGCAAGAAAGGCACGATGGACTCGACCTCGCCTGTGACGTGCACGTTGCGCCCCTGCCGTCGGCGAATCTCTGGCGCCGGGCTGCGGCCGACCAGATAGACGTGAACGTCGGGACGATGACGCCAGATGCGAGGCATGATGTCGTCCAGCAGCCACACGGCGGCATCGACGTTCGCCGTGCCCCGCGAGAGCGACCCGGCAAACACGAGCGCGGGCTGTTCGAGGTCGGCGACGGCCGCGTCCTGGTAAGCGCTGACGTCGACCACGTTGTGCAGGAGCATGACGCGCTCGGGGTGAGAAGTGAGGCTTCGAAAGTACTCGGCGTCGACGCTGGAGACAGCGGTCGTCACGTCCACCTGATCGGCGGCCTCACGCTCTTCCGCTTCTTTGGCCCGACCCTCGCGCACGATACGCTCGTGCTCGCGCGGATCACGGACGAATGGCAGCTCGCGCAAGATGAAGCGGGACCACACGCACTCGGTCTCCAGCACCAGGGGTGTATCGGTCAACTGCTTGAGCGGGACGAGATCGTAGGAAATCCCGCCGAAGCCGAGCCAGACGACGTCCGGCTGGTGCAGTGCCACCCAGGATCTGAGCTCATCGAGCGTCGAGCCTCGCTGCGCTTGTGTCGGTTTCCTGGTTTGCGCGACCCGGCGCGCATGCCTGAGTAGCGCGCCAACGCGCGTTCGGTGGAGTACGCCACGCACGAGCGACTGCTTCGGCGAAGGCAGCGGCGGGGGAAAAATAACGTCCCGGCAGAACGTGCACATGTGTTCCAGCGTGCGCTCGCGATCGGCCGTGTCTGGCTGCTGCGTGACATACAGCGTCACGTCGGCGTGCCTGGACAGCGCGCGCAGCGTGTAATACGTCCTGAGCCGCGGCCCGCCAACCGGCGGATAGCCGAACATCGGCGTGACGTAGAGCACCTGCGGCCTCACCCGTTGACCTCTGCTTTGCATGGACATTCGAGTGCATGCCGCGATTCGACGACGACGGGGCTTCTGCGTAGCTCAGACACTTGGGTGCCCGTGGCAGTCCTCGGCCCGAGGAAAAAGATTGGCAGAAAGAAGCTCACGTCGCTGTGACTGCTCTCAGGACCGTGCCGGCGTGGCGGGCGGCGCCGAGCAGACCAGTCCCGCGGGCTTCCTCGAAGCGGACCCGGGCCTCGTCCAGCATCGCGCGCGCAATCGAGCCAGGCCGTGCGCTCGCTCCCTGTACGTAGCCGTACTCGCGGCGAAGCGGCCCAGTCGCCTGAGCGACCAGCCAGGCCTGGCCCGGTGTCATGCGCGAGCGCCAGACGCCCGAGCGATTCAACAGCACGCCGCGACCCACGTCGCGCTTCCAGGTCTCGCTCCGTCCGACGTTACGCCTGGCTTGTGCGCCGAACTCCTCCAGCATCGACGGCTCGAACTGGATGTTGACGAACTCACACAGCGCACGCGTCTCAGGCTCTGGATGGCTGACGAGGTGTTCGTAGACAACGGTGCGAATGCGGCGTGGTTGCACACGCGCGAACGCTTCGGCCCCCAGCACGGCGTCCGTCCAACGCTGCGCGTTCGAGAGTACGGACCGGGACGCTGCCCAGGGTACGCCCAGGAGCGAGCTGACGGTATCGACCGGGTCACGCACCACATTCACGAACGAAGCGTCCGGGAAGAGGCTGCCGATCAGGTCGAGGCACATCACGTGAAGTGGCGTTTTCTCGATCGCTCGCAGGCCGGCGGCGGGGCGGAAATGCTCGACGATGCGCGTGAAGAGGTCGAGCGCGGTGATCGGGCTTTCGATGTGGTTCCAGAACTCGCCGAGGTCCGGCAGGTCTGCTTCTCCCTCGAGCAGGGCTCGCGCCTGGCGAAGAGCGTCTGGAGAGAGGGGCGTGTCGGCCGCGAGTCCCAGCTCCGGCAATACATAGGAGAAGAAGTGCGTTTCGGGCAGGGAAAATGCCTGAGAGCTCGCACTCAGAATGCACTGCACCAGCGTGGTGCCCGAGCGCGGGCAACCGACGACGAAGATCGGCCGGTCCAGCATAGCTGTCACTTTCGGATAGCCTTAGCTGCTCGTGCTGGCGGGCTGGCGCGGCGGCATGCCGACCATTCATGTTCTGGAAGCGTCACGGCGAAGCGCGTCACCGTAGGGCCTCCGCCAGCGGTTCGTTGGCGGTGATACGCCAGTCCGCTCGGATCAGCACTGGACCGTTCAACTGGTGCGGCAAATAGCCGCTGCCAAAAAAGTCCCGCGGCTCGACCGTGAAGCTCGCCACATGCTCCAACAGGTCCAACTGCCGCTCGCCTGATAGACAGCCCAGGGTCAGCAGGTATTCGCCAGGCACCAGCGGCACCTCATCGAGTCTGCATACCACTCGACCGGACGCCGGCGCGCGCTCCCACAGCCCCAGCTGCGCGCGCGTCTGCAGAAAGAACAGCGGCGTACCCATGCCGTTCGAGACGATGATCCCGAAGCTCGGATTGGCAATCTCCGCTGGCGCGGCGTAGCTGATGTGGAACTCCAGCGTCTCGCCACAGCCCACCGCGGACACCGGCATACCATCCGGGTCGCGCAGGTCGAGGCTCGTAAAAACTGGCGTCAATCGCGGGTCCAGTCGCGGCACGGCCGACAGGTCGACCCCGGCTCGAGGCTCGGCGCGCGCCCCCAGGTAAGCGGAGATGCAAGCGCCAGGGTCGCCTTCCTGAACCACGCGGCCGCCATCGACAACGATGACTCGCTGACAGAGTTTTTCTACCGAAGGCAGGTTGTGACTGACGAACAGCACCGTACGCCCCTCGCGCGCGACCTCGCCCATGCGGCCGAGACACTTCTTCTGGAATGCCGCGTCGCCAACCGCCAGCACCTCGTCGACCAGCAAAATCTCGGGCTCGAGATGTGCCGCGACCGCGAACGCCAGTCGCAGATACATGCCGCTCGAGTAGCGTTTGACGGGCGTGTCGATGAACCGTTCGACCTCCGCGAATGCCACGATTTCGTCGAAGCGACGCGTGATCTCCGAGCGGCGCATGCCGAGAATCGCCCCGTTGAGAAAGATGTTCTCGCGCCCGGTCAACTCTGGATGGAATCCGGTGCCGACCTCCAGCAGGCTGCCGACACGACCGTGCACTTGGGCGCGGCCCTCGGTCGGCTCGGTGATTCGCGACAGGATCTTGAGCAAGGTGCTCTTGCCGGCCCCGTTGTGGCCGATGATGCCGAGCACCTCGCCTGGCGCAATCTCCAGCGACACATTGCGGAGTGCCCAGATCGTGTTCGACTCGGCGGCACCTGACCCTCCGAGACGGCGAAACGGCGCCACGAGCGCAACGCTCAAGCTGTCGCGCAGCGAACGGTAGGTCTCGCGCTGGCCGATGCGGTAGCGCTTGCCGAGTCGCTCCGCACGAATGGCGTACGCGCTCACCAGCGAATCGGCGCCTCACGGACGAACTGATAGCGGTTGTTTTCGAGCCGCGGCAGCAGCACACCGCGTGCACGCCGGGCCAGCCGCGCTAGCCGCGTCGGCAAATTATTCTCCACGATGGCCAAGACCCGGAAGAGCCCAACCGTTTCACGGGTGACAGACGTGTTCTTAGAAAACGCGCCGTAATGGATGAAGTCACGCCGAAAGCTGTCGCGCAGGTCGCCAAAGCGCAGCCCCTGTCGACGCAGCGATGTCTGAAAGTACGCGCAACTGTCCCAGCAGTTTCGCTCGACTGGCCCTTCGGTCAACATCTCGCGATGGAAGGCCATCGACTCGTGTGAGCGCTGAAACGCCTCGCGTTTGTAAATGCAGAACCACGTGTGATTGCGCTCGTTCAGGCTGATCGTGTTGCCGTTGTACGGCTCATGCACGACGCCCGTGGGCGTGTAGTCAGTCGAAAAGCCCACCAGGTCCGACTCATTGCGCAGGTGTTCGAGCATGTACTTGACGAACCGGCCCGAGAAGATCTCGAAGTCAGCATCAACTGAGGCCACAAACGGTGTTTCGATCCTGCGCAACTCGCGGTCCCAGAGCGGGTCGCAGTACTCGAAAGGGCCTTCGAGTGAGTCGGCGCTAACGCGCGCATTGATACCTGCGAGGTCGGCATCGTGGTGTGGATTACGCACGAGTTCGACGAACGGAAGACGCTCCCAGCGCGGAAAGAAATACGCTTTCTGCTCTGGTAAAAGGTAGTTCGAATAGACACGCAGCTCGAAATCTACATCGTGTACCTTGCGGTAGCTGCGCACGGCGTAATCCGCGATCACCGCGTCGCGCGGAGTGACGATCATGAAGAACGTAACTTCAGGCATTCGTCGCTACGACAAACGTACTCTTGCCTACTTGATGGCGGCGCAGAACGCTCAATCCCGCGGAGTTGAATACGCGATCGATGATCTCTGGCGCGTGAAAGGTGTACACGTGCGCCATTTCGGGGCCCTGTGCCAACAGATGTTGCCAGCCTTCCTCGGTCGTCGGGTCAATGTAGTCGATCACGGCATATCCGTTGGGCTTGAGCACACGCGCGAACTCTTGCGCATACCCGTGAATGATGCCCAGCTTGAGCTCCACGAACGTATTGGCCGAAAAGATGGCGTCAAGCGAGCCCGCGGTCGCGAACCCCAGCG
>JAFAPL010000340.1 GCA_019247135.1 Chloroflexota bacterium
GGCGGCGCTTCCGGATTTCCAGGCTGGCGAACTGGCCATCCACTTCCAGAACCAGGAAGTCACGCTCGGCGGACAGCGAGTGAAGCTGACGCCGGTCGAGTACAAGCTGCTGTACCACCTGGTGCGCAACGCCGGCCACCTGCTGTCACACGAGGCGCTGCTGGACCGCGTGTGGGGCAGCAACTACGAGGCAAGCCCCGAATACCTGAAGGTGTTCGTCAGCCGTCTGCGCGCCAAATTGCGGCGGCCCGGCGGGCCCGAGTACATCGAGACCGAGCGCGGGCGTGGCTACCGCTTCGTGCACTCGCGTGAGCTCGTGCCTGCCGCACGGGCAAGCGGCTGAGAAACCTCCGCACGGCATTCGCAAGTCCGCAGGAGCTGCTCGAGATACCGGCCAGGCTCGATCTCCTCGACGGAGCTCGGAAACTGCGCTGCGTGCGCCAGGTGCGACCTGCGCGCAGATTCCCATGCGGGCGCGCGACTGATCACCACCCCGCGGGGTGGGAGAAAGACCACCCTGTGGGGTGTCCCCGCGTGCCCAAGTCTCGCTGATACTTGAGGCATCGAAGCACCCGACGATCCCTCCAACAGGACCTGTGCGATCGGCCCAGAAAGATCATCGCCGATCTCCAGAGAAAACACTCAGGTTGATGGAGTCCAGTCGGGGAGCTGGAGAGTCAGGGCCCTGGGCGCGAGAAAAAGGGGGCAGGCGCCCAGGGCCGTCATGAATTAAGTGATGGCGTGCGAAGCGGAGGCGGTGCAATGCAAGACTCCAGTGCTCTCGGACATCTGGCGATGGATGACCTCATGGCCGGCCTGCACGCCGACGTTGTCAGGGAGCGCGATCCGGCCGGCAGCTCCATCGAACAGTTGCTCCAGACCGTCGAACGCCACGCCGAGGCCGAGGCGGATGCGCTCGCGCAGTACGAGTACCTCGCCCAGGCGAGTGGGGACGCGGTCGTCGCCCTGGTCATGCGGCTGATCCTTGACGACGAGGTCCGCCATCACGCGCTGCTCAAGCGGATCGCGACCACCTTGCGTGATGCGCTGTACTGGACGCAGTCACCTGATGCTCTACCCAGGACCGGTACGCCCACGGGCGAGGCCACGCCACAAGAGCTGGCGGTGTTAGCTCAGACACTGATCGAAGAGGAGCGGACCGGCGCCGAATTCCTCCGCCGCATCGCCGCCCGCCAGAAGCGGCTCGACAGCGGACTCGACAGCCTGCTGCTGGAGATGATGGCGATGGACAGCGACAAGCACGCACGGCTGTTGCGGTTCGTCGAGCGACGGCTCGAGGGACGGGCGCGCTCCGCTGGGGCGAGAATCGCTGACTGAGGAGAGTGCCGTGCCGACAATAGTGATTGTCAATTGTGACCCGGAGTTTGCGGGACAATTGGCCGCGGACGTGATGGCAGGCGGCTTTCGGGTCATGGCGTGCAGTACCGCTGACAGATCCGCAATCGACTGCGCGGACCTGATCCTTTGCGAGCCTCAGCTGGCGCCGAGCTGTATGAGCGGATTCGACGCGCAGCCAGTGTTGCTCGCCTGGGCTCCGTCCGCCACTCTCGATGCCGGCAGCCTGCTGTCGATCGCGGAGGGTCGGCCGGGGGTACACATCGCCGCGCGCCGCCGGCCGGATCTTATCAATCAGATCAACGAGCTCCTCACTGCCCAGCCGCAACTGACGCAGTTCGTGTAAAAGACCGCGCGGTCTCCACACGGGAGAGTTCACTCCAATTGCCTCGAGCTCGTACATGCGCCCGCGTGAAAGGCCGCTCGAAGCTGTCAGTGGCCGCCCCCGCCTCCGGTACCAGGCTGAACGACCTCGAGGATCTCGGGGTTCTCGGGGCCGTCGACGATGAGCTGCCCGGCAGCGCCCTTCTCCAGGCGCTCGATGCTGTGATCGACCAGGGTGTAGGTACCGGGCATCACTGGTGTGAACTCGACCATCGTCGCGCCGCCCGCGGGCACGTGCGTCGTCTGGACATCGGTCGCCGGCGCAACGCTGAGCGATCCTTCGGGGTAGACGCGGTCGAAAATCTCTCCGATCACATGGAAGCTGCTGCTGAGGTTGGGGCCACCCACACCGAAGAAGATGCGCACCGATTCTCCGACGCGTGCACGCAGGGCATTGTCGCCCGTGAGCGAACCCATGTGGCCATTGAAGACGACATAGTCGGGCTGCTCCGCCAGCAGCTTGGGCATATCGAACTGGCGCATGCCGAGCAGCGCGCGATCGCCTTGCATGTAGAAGTCGCCCTGCATGACGTAGAACTCGCGATCGGCCCTCGGCAGCCCTCCCGGTGGCTCCACGACGATCAGGCCGTACATCCCACTCGCGATGTGCATCGACACCATCGGCGTGGCACAGTGGTAGACGTACACGCCAGGTCGCATCGCCTGGAAACGAAAGGTTGCGCTTTCGCCGGGCGGGACCTGGGTGAACTTGGCTCCACCGCCAGGGCCCAGTACCGCGTGCAGGTCGATGCTGTGCGTCAGTCCGGAGTCCGCCGCGTTGTGCAGCGTTAGCTCGACCATATCTCCCTGGCGCACGCGGATCATCGGTCCGGGAACGGTGCCGTTGAAAGTCCAATAGTCGTAAGCGACACCGTCG
>JAFAPL010000481.1 GCA_019247135.1 Chloroflexota bacterium
CGCACCTTGCGCTACCCGTAGCTAACCACAGACTCTCCGCCTCCCGGCGTGAACACAGGGGTTCACCGCCGCTGGAGGCTTGTGTGCTTTGTGGCCGGTTGCTGCACCGCCGACCTATACTTGAAGTTCTTCTGGTTTCAGCCCGCTCCATTCGCGTCGCCGCCGCATACGCGCGCGATGCAACCCATTTGATCTTTCTGGCCTTTCGTCCCGCCCGTCCCGCGCACAACGGAGGTGTGTAACAGCCCTATGGCCCTCGCAGAGGCACGCCCTGTCTCCCTCGCTCTCGCCGACGGTGCGTCCCGGCACTCGTTCGCTCGAATTACCGAGGTCGCGCCTATTCCTAATCTGATCAAAGTCCAGCGCGATTCCTTCGAGTGGTTCCTGCGCGAGGGACTCAAAGAGCTGTTCGCCGAGATCTCGCCGATCCAGGACTTCACTGGACGCAACATGGA
Source organism: Chloroflexota bacterium (assembly GCA_019247135.1). The sequence continues at coordinate 456 of JAFAPL010000481.1, forward strand.
TCTCGAGCTCGCCGTGCCCGGCCCCGACGCCGAGCCAGGCTACTCGTTCGGCACGCCCAAGATGAGCGAAGACGAGTGCCGCGAGCACGATCTCACGTACGCCGCGCCGCTCAAGGTACGGATGCGGCTCAAGATCAAGTCGGGCGAAAACGCCGGCGAGATCAAGGAACAGGACATCTTCATGGGCGATTTCCCGCTCATGACCGATAACGGCACGTTCATCATCAACGGCGCCGAACGCGTCGTCGTGTCCCAGCTGGTCCGCTCGCCCGGCGTCTACTTCACCGTCGAAGAGGACCCGACCAGCGGCCGCGACCTGTGCATGGGCAAGCTCATCCCATCCCGCGGCGCCTGGTTGGAGTTCGAGACCTCCTCACGCGACGTCATGTCGGTAAAGGTCGACCGCAAGCGCAAGATCCCGGTCACGACGCTGCTGCGCGCCTTGCCACGTGTGGTGCCCGAGTTCAAGGCCGTCCAGCGCGGCACCGACGAAGAGATCCTTGCGCTGTTCGAGGGTGTCGACGAGGGCACGGACCACCATTTCGTCCAGTCAACGCTGGATAAGGATCCCGCGAACAACGCGGAAGAGGCCCTACTCGAGTTTTACCGACGGCTTCGGCCCGGCGATCCGCCCAACGCTGACAACGCACGCTCGCTGCTCAATAGCCTGTTCTTCAACTTCCGACGCTACGACCTCGGCAAAGTGGGGCGCTACAAGGTCAACAAGCGGCTGGGGCTGCAAACGGACATCACCGTGCGCATTCTCACGCCAGATGACCTGGTCGAGATCGTGCGCGAGATGGTGCGCATCAACCACGGCAAAGGCAACGCCGACGACATCGACCATCTCGGCAATCGGCGCGTGCGCGCGGTTGGCGAGCTGATCCAGAACCAGTTCCGCGTCGGCCTGTTGCGCATGGAGCGCGTGGTCAAGGAGCGCATGTCCATCACGGATCCTGCGACAGCCACGCCGTCCTCGCTCACGAATATCCGCCCCGTCGTGGCAAGCATGCGCGAGTTCTTCGGCGGAAGTCAGCTGAGCCAGTTCATGGACCAAACGAATCCACTGGCCGAGCTGACGCACAAGCGGCGCCTGAGTGCGCTCGGTCCGGGTGGTCTCTCGCGAGATCGAGCCGGCTTCGAAGTGCGCGACGTGCATCACAGCCACTACGGCCGCATCTGCCCGATCGAGACGCCTGAAGGGCCGAACATCGGCCTGATCGGTTCGCTGGCCACCTACGGGCGCATCAACGAATACGGCTTCATCGAGACGCCGTATCGCCGCGTGCTGCGCCAGGTGGAGAACCGCCCAGACGCGCTCGTGGGACAGGTCCTGCGTGGCGACCTCAAGGGCGAAGACGGCGCTGTCGTCCTCAAATCGGGCACTGCCATCGACGAGAAGATCGCCGACCAGATCGGCAAGCTGTCAACGCGATGGATCGACGTTCAGCCGCACGTGAGCGATGAGATTCGGCATCTGACGGCCGACGAGGAAGACCGCTACATCATCGCCCAGGCCAACGTGCACGTGAACCAGAACGGCACGCTCGGAGACGATGTGGTCAGCGCCCGCCACGGCGAGCGTTTCCTCACCGTCCGCGCCGAGCAGGTCGACTTCATGGACGTCTCGCCGAAGCAGACCATGTCGGTCGCTGGTGCGCTGATCCCGTTCCTGGAGCACGACGATGCAAACCGCGCACTGATGGGCTCCAACATGCAGCGGCAGGCAGTGCCCCTGCTCAAGCCATCCGCGCCACTGGTCGGCACCGGCATGGAAGAGCGCACCGCGCGCGACTCCGGTCAGGTCGCTCTGTCGCCTGTCGACGGCGTCGTCGAGAGCGTGACCGGCGAGCAGATCGAGGTTCGTGATGACTCCGGTGAGGTGTATTCGCGCCGTCTGAGGAAGTTCATTCGGACCAACCAGGGCACCTGCTTCACCCAGCGGCCGATCGTCATCCGCGGGCAGCGGGTGCGCAAGGACCAGCCGCTCGCCGACTCGTCGTCGACGGACGCGGGCGAGCTCGCGCTTGGTCAGAACGTGCTGGTCGCGTTCATGAGTTGGGAAGGTGGCAACTTCGAAGACGCCATTCTGCTCAGCGAAAAACTCGTACGCGACGACACGTTCACCTCGATCCACATCGAGAAGCACGAGGTCGAGGCGCGCGACACGAAGCTCGGTCCCGAGGAAATCACGCGTGACATTCCGAACGTCGGCGAGGACTCGCTCAGAGATCTCGACGAGAACGGAATCATTCGCGTGGGGGCCGAAGTGAAAGCTGGCGACATCCTCGTCGGAAAGATCACTCCAAAGGGTGAAACCGAGCTCACCGCCGAAGAGCGTTTGCTGAGAGCCATCTTCGGTGAGAAAGCCCGCGAGGTGAAGGACACCAGCTTGCGCGTGCCACACGGCGAGCGCGGC